>CAMVRG010000041.1 GCA_947169815.1 uncultured Clostridia bacterium
AGCTCGCAGGCAATATCGGAAATCTTCATTTCCTCGACGAAACGCTTTTTATAAAGGTATTTTTCGTCGTCGTTAAGCTCATTTTCAAGTCTGAAAAGCAAATCCCTCAAATCGAGCTTTTCGTCAATGCTTTCGCTGAGAGAGGCGCCCGTTCTGTCGCCGTCAAGCTCCTCGCTCATATTTCGCTTTTTATTTTCCTCATACTTTTTCAGTACGAAATTATACGCCGTTTTATAAAGGAAAGCCCGCGGATTATCGAAGGTTTCGCCCTCCTTTAGCCTTTTATAATATACAAGGAAGGTCTCCTGAGTACAGTCCTCAGCGCCCTCCTCGTCGCAGCTCAGCTTAGCCATACAAAATCTGTAAATCGAGTTTGAATACATCTCATAAATCTCGTTGAACTGCTTTTCAAGCTCCCTTTTATTCAGTTTCACGGTTTCCAAGAGCTCACCTCTTTTTTATGTATTACATACATTAGTCCGCAAAAATTCAAAAACCTTACAGGAAAACGCAAAAAATGCAAAAAATCGGGAGGGCGGAAAGCCCTCCCTTATATTATATACATTATAAGTCGTTTATCTGCTGCACGATTTCGTCCATATTTTCGTTGAGGACGCGCGCAACCTCATTTCAATTTTCTTCTATTCTTGCCTGAACCTCTTCAGCGCTTTCAACTGCGGCGCCGTTTCTTGCAGCCTCACGCTTTGAAACAAGCTCTGCAAGCATTCTGTTATGCTCGGAGTCGGTCATACCGTAAGACTTCATAGGAATTGCGGAAAGAAGCATACCTACCGCAACGGGGATTGAAATAAGGAAGAACATAGCGGCAGCGTACTTACCGCCGTCAATCTTGAAGAACTGCTCGCCCTGGGTAAGACGGTAGTTGATATTATCAAGGTTTTCACCCGAGAACTTAACGACAGTATAAACAATACCCTGAATAAGGGCTGCGATACCGCCCGAAAGCTTAGTAAGGAAGGACTGGCCCGAGAAAAATACGCCGTCGGGACGGTAGCCCTTATGGTATTCCTCATAGTCAACGCAGTCCGCAATCATAATCGACTGCATAACGTTGATACCGCCCATTGAAGCGGAAGCAAGTCCGATACAAACCGCGGTAATAACAATTCCTGCCCAGCCTAAAAGGTTACCCTTGAAAAGAAGATATGCAACAAAGATAAGAGCATAAGGTACTGCGCCCGCTAATGTAAAGAAGTTGTAAATAGCCTTGTTTTCATACTTTTTAACAAGGTTGGGAGTAACAGCCATAGCGGCAAACTGCGGAATAAATACGGCAAGACCGATTAAGCCGATTTTCATTATCCTCTGGCCGCCGTCAAGGTTTCCGACATTATTAAACGAGTTGTCGGTATAGTAATAAAGCATAAGCGGCATAGCGAGAATCATAAGAAGCTGAAGCGGGCTTCTGAGAACGCCCGAGATGAGAATCTTACGGAACGGCAGGCAGCCCCACATAATCTTAAAGTTATCAATAATACCTCTCTTATCCTCAGCGTCGCCGGGAACGCGCTCACGCGTTACAAGACCCGCAACCTCAAAGAGAATAGTAGAAACAACGGTAATAATAACTACGGTTGCAATCCACGCAGCCTTTTTAGTATCGTTATTAGCCATCTGCTGAGTATAATTAACGCCGTCAACCATAGCGTTATACTTACCCTTGAACATTCCCTTAAGAAAGTCGGGGATAAAGCTTACAACAGTACCGATACCGCCGACGCCCGCAGCCATACGCGCAAGGCCGATAATCTTAGCTCTGTCGTTTTCGTCCTCGGTCATAAGCGAGGTAATTCCCCAGAGAGGAATATCACAAACGGTAAAGAGCATACCCCAGATAATGTACGAAGCGGCAGCCCACGCGATAATAAGCGCCTTGCTTGCGCCCGGGTTCGTATAGATACCGTTCATAAAGCAGAGAACGGTCATTACGCCGATTATGCCCGGGAAGATAATAAGATAAGGTCTGCATTTACCCCATTTTGTATGAGTTCTGTCAACGATTGTACCCATCATCGGGTCGTTAATCGCGTCCCAGATTCTTGCTACGAAAATAATAACGCTGACAGCGGCGGCAGGTATGTAAAGTACAGTACCTAAATACACGCTGACAAGACCGGCGGCAATAACCTGGTAAATCATATTCTGTCCGAACATACCTACGAGATAGCCGAACAGCTCTTTTCCTGTATAGGTGTTTTTATAAACCTTTGTTCCCATACGTTTTCTCCTTTTCCTGCGTCCTTAAATACGCACTTAGTATATCTATATTAACAGAAAAAATAGACAATATCAAGATATATTATATATTTTATATTAAAAAGGCGTCCCGAGGGACGCCCTTATAATTCAGCTGTTAATACTTGTTGTGAACCTCTTCAGCGAAGCAGAGGAAGTCCTTGATTTTTATCTCTGTTCCGTCGTCAAGAATAGCCGTACCCGTCATTCTTCCGAATACCTGGTGCTGGTCGGTAACGATTGCTTTAAGGTCAATCTTAGCGCTTCTGTCGATAATGGGAACGAAATCCATTTCAAAGCGTCCGTCCGAGGAGGTAATAGTCCACGGGTCGGTATAGTTTTCGCTTATGTTGAACTTAACATCGTCGAACTTATGCGCCTTACCGTTATAGAAAATCGTATTCTCGCTCGCCGCGGAGGTATTTCCGAAGCCGTAGCCGATATTGAAGCCGAAGGGTACTCCGTCAACCTGGCCCGAGCCGCTTCCCCAGTACCAGTAATTATCATAGGTCCATACGCCGCGTCCCCAGTCGAGTCCGCCGAAATCGGTTTCGGGATTGAGGTTATATGTAATTCCGTCGTACATAATTCTTCCGCTCGCGCGCATGGGATTAATCTTCTGATTATAATAAAACGCCTGAGGGTCCTCGTCCCACGGAGTAGCTATTACCATAGACTCCTCAGGGATATCGTAAAGCTTGATACAGCAGCGTATTCCCTTTCCGCCGTCAAAAGCGGGATAATCCATACGTAAAATTCTGTGGTCGCCGCGGTTGAGAAATTCAACGGCGAGCTTTCCGTTTCTGAAGGTTACGTCGCCTTCCTTTGTTGAGGAGGGCATGTGAAAGCTTCCGAGCGGGAAGGGTACAAGAACAGTTGCGGTTTTATCAACGGCGTTTTCAAGGTTAATAAGCGTAATGCTGTTCATACCGAGATAGCCGAGGTCGGATACCGTCATACAAAACGCGAATTTATGCTCGTTTGAGATAATGTAGTAATAGTCCCACTCTTTAATTCTGTATGCAGGCTTTTTTATGGCTTTTCTGTCATAAATCTGGATATACTTTCTGCTCCAGCCGGGCTCAATGAGCTTTCCGTCGCCGTTAAGCAGTCTGTGTTCTACCGTTACTTCGTGGTTTCTCAACTCAATCATCCTTTCAAAAAAATAATAGAAGTGTTTTCAACACTTCTATTATCGCACATACTCTTAAAAATTTCAATACAAAATCAATCTTTTGTTGTCATTAGCTTAAAGGCAAGCTCGCCCGCCCTTACCATTTCGTCAACGGTTGTAAACTCGTCGGTTGCGTGGCAGTTATTCATAGCGGTTGCAACGACTATTCCCTCAAGCCCGTTTTCACAGAAGGTGTTATTATCAGAGCCGCCGAAGGTCGGATAGGTTTCGCCGCTGAGCCCGAGCTCACTGCAGCATTTTTTAAATCGCTTTACAACGTTCGTGCTGTCGGGCGTATTGAAGGCGCTTACCGCTTTTTTATATTTGAATTCAAGCTTTGCGCCGACCTCATCAGCCGCACTTTCACAGATTGACTTGACCTCGTTCATTCTTACGTCGGCTCTCTCGGGGTTAAAGCTGCGGATTTCGCCGACAATTTTACAGTACGGCGGAACAATGTTGGTCGCCTTTCCGCCCTCAATTATTCCGACGTTCGCTGTTACACCCTCTTCAATTCCTCCGCAGGGGATAAGCGTTACCGCCTTCGCCGCCGCCTTTACCGCGTGGATTCCGTCGTTTGAAGCAAAGCCCGCGTGAGCCGCTTTTCCGATAAATTCGGCGGTGTACGCGAGAATTACGGGAGCCGAGGAAGCCGCCGTTCCTACCGCTCCGTCCATATCAAATACGTACGCGTCCTTTGATTTAAGTTTGTCAAAATCAAAACATGAAATGCCGCCGCAGTGGCTTTCCTCGCATACCGTAAACACAAGCTCAAGCGGTCTGTGGGGTATATTATTCTCTTTTACAGTCTTAAGCGCTTCAAGAATAGCGGAAACGCCCGCGAGGTCGTCCGAGCCGAGAACGGTTGTTCCGTCGGAGGTAATTCTTCCATCGCCGTGAACTATCGCCTTTTTCCCGAGAGCGGGGGTAACGGTATCCATATGCGCCGCAAAAAGTATGGGCTCGCCCTCTGTCTTTCCTTCAACGAAGGCATAGAGATTTCCCGTAGTTCCGCCGATTTTCTCCCCTGCGTTATCCTCCTCGGCGTTAATTCCGAGGGAGGAGAGATAGTCCTTTATATAATTGCAGACAAGCCTCTCGTCGAGCGAGGGGCTGTCAAGCGATACTAATTCTTTAAAGGTTTCAATAAGTCTTTCGCCGTTTATCATAATTGCCTCTTATTTTACTTTGATTTTTTTCGCCTTTGACCAGGAGGAAAGATAGATTGCATTCCCCTTCTGATAATATGTTCTTATTCTTACGTAGTATGTCTTTTTTGATTTCAGCTTTTTTATAGTATATGAGGTTTTCTTGGCGCCCTTGACGTTTATTGTTTTTGCGCCCTTGAAATTTTTCTTTAAGCTGTATTCAATTCTGTATCCCGTTACGTTACCGCCGGGGCGCTTCCACGTTGCGACGAGCGCCTTTTTCTTAGCGGTAAGTTTTGAGAGATTAGTCTTATTAACCGTTACGTTACCCGTAGGAATAGTAATCGGAGCCGAAGGCTGAGTCGGATTAGTAGGAGTAGTCGGCTTCGGGGCGTTTATATTAATAATACGGTAAGCCGTATAGTTACCTTTACCCGTAACAGTAAGCTTATAGCCCGTTGAGGTTGTTTCAACCTTTTCGGTATAATCCGTTCCCTTAACGAGAGTTTTATTTCCGTACTTTACGGTATAGCTTAATGTTCCGTTATTAAGAGTCAGGCTCTCAATACTCGCTTTGACGATATTGACGGGCTGAATATAATACTTCATAACCGCCGTTCCCGTACAGCCGCCTATACCCTCGATAGTTGCGTACGCCTCGCCCGCGTTTACGTTATCAGAGTAAGAAACAATTCTATAGTCGACGTTCTTTTCAATTAAGTTGTCGATACCGTCGGTTCCCGCAGGATAAACGGGAGAGCCCGTATAATCCATCGCGGTTGTATATATCGCCGAGCCGTCGAGATATGAAATATCGCATTTTCTGCTTACGGTGTAAGCAAACGTAGTTGCAGTTCCTCCGATAACCTTATCGCTTGAGGCAACGCCCGTAAGCGTTATTGTTCCCGTACTTCCCCAGTTAAGGTTGCCGACTGAGTTTACGGTATAGTCTGTATCGGGCTCGATAGTGAGACCGCCGATATTCTGATTTTTATAATGCTGTGAATACATATCCGCAGGAGTTGAAACGCCCTTTCTTAAGCGAATCGGCTTCGGCATATATTCAAACTGGCGTGCGTCGTGGGTAAGAATTGATAAGTCCGCCTTACCTATACTGAAGCTGAAGCGGTAGTGACCGCAATAGTTTCCCAGGAAGGAAATATCGCACCAATAGGTTCCCATATCCTTGAGAACCGCAGGAGTCTGTTCGTTTTCATCGGTGTAATACGAAACTGTATAATCTCCGTTTTCGGGGTCGAGCGTATTATCGTAACCGTCAACAATCACTATTGAGGGGGTTATAACTCTTCCCGTATACGGGGACACGCACTGGATATCGCGCTCGCCGTAATTATCCGAGGTATTGCTCATATCCCTCGGTACAATCTTAAACGGAACGATAACAGAGGAATTGTCCGCGCCGATAATTCCGATATTGTAGTTATTTACGTTAATTCCCGAAACGTAGGGCGTACCGTTTTCGCCGCCTATATTGTATTCCGTGCCGTGAATCATATACGGAAGTATTACGTCAAATTTTGAATCCAGCCCCGTATAGTCGAAGCCCTCGACCTCTTCCATGATTACTTTACGGTTTTCGTCAACAGCAATAAGGAAGCTATGCCTCAGGTCGGTATAAATATAGGCAATCTGCTCTCCTCTGCCTACGCCGTAATCGGTAATTCTTCTTATAATAAATCCGTGCTGAGCCTCATCTGCGGCTGAGCTAAGGGTACTGAGCGGGATTTCATAGTCCTCAACCGAGCTTATATTTTCATCGGCGTACCAGTCGTAAAGCTGTTCCTTAACGGTTTCCTCGCCGTGCTGACCGAAATCGGCATAAGGAAGCTGGTGGTTGTTTTCGCTGAACGCGTCGCTGCCCGAGCCCTTAAGGAAAAAGTCGTAATCGTTCATATCAATTTCCTTAATTGAGTGCTGAGAAGCAAAGGTTGTATCAACCTGGTACCATCTTGCGCCGTCGGGCTTTACGCCGTCGTCAAGCCAGATGTAATTCCATTCGTGCGGGTCGGTTTCCTTACCGCTTGTCTCGGAATTGTCGCCGTCAACAATTCTGCAGGGAATACCCTGCTCCATACAAAGGGCATAGAAAAGCTTTGAGTAGCCCTCGCAGACTGCAAGCCCCTGATTAGATGTATCTATAATCTTCTCGCCCGAAAGAATTGTTTTATATGAAGAATCAAAGTCATCAACGCTCTTTCCGTCGTTAATAAGCGAACCGTAAATGGCTCCGAACGCGGAATGTGAATATTTGTAGCGCTCGCTATCGGGAGTAATATCTCCGCGGAACACCTCGCGGTCATAGGTCGCGTTTCTTACGACGAAATCGTAAATTGTTTTTACCTTCTGATACTCAGACATATTGTCGTTCAGATACTCTTTTGAGAAACGCTCAACAAACGCTTTGATAAGCTCTTCTTCCGCTTTATCCGTATAATAAGTAAACCTGAATTCGATATTGAAAACATAGCTTTCAGTCTCTCCGTTATGGCGTACCGAATAATCGTGGTCGTCAACGCCCGCTGAATAAATCGAATTATAGAGATAATCGCCGAGGTAGGTATCGGGCGCAGGAGTATACTGCAACCTGAATATATCAAAGAATATATCTCTGTAAAGCTCATTTCCGAGGTCGCTTACCTCTTTGTTATTATATTTGTCCGCATAATCAGCGTCGTCGGTAATAAACGTAAACGAAATATCGTTTTCGCGCTCTTTCATATGACGCTGGAAATACTCAATCATAGACTGATAATCACCGCTGTTATTATCGTCTGCAAAAACACAGGCGGGTACGGTTAAGGAAGCCGTAACAAATATTACAGCTAAAACAAGTGATATTATTCTACTATGTGCTTTCAACGTGAACACCTCTCACATAAAGAACTTTAAATTATCCCATATATATTATATAATTGTTAACAAAAAATGTCAAATTAAAAATAAAAGCCCGAGGGGAATTCCCACGGACTTTTAGGTTATTCAAAATCAATCTTTGTAACTTCCTTTTCAAAGCCCTCGCCGTTATCAAGCCGATGGCTGACGGCAGGCTCGTCATATTCAAGGAAATCGGTAACGACCTTTTTATTGAACTCGCGTTCCTTTTCGGCTTTAATGTTCTTCTTTCTGAAATAGTTATAGTTTACAAGAAGCATTATAAAACCGACTCCGATAAGTATAGCTCCGATATAAAGATTTTTACCCAGCACGTCGCTTATCCCCTGCTGAATCGCTCTGTTATAAGGCTCGAAGCTGAGGAAGAAATGCTTTTCAACATACTGCATTTTATTTACAAGCCAGGTTCCCGCTACGAGAATATATCCCGCCGTAACAATTCCCATACCGAAATAACTGTACTTTCTGTGGCGACCCTTGTTTATAAGCTCAAGAACGACTACCGAAATAATAAGCATTCCTACCGAGCCTATAACCGCAAAAACGAAAAAGTTGCGCTGAATCGCAGTAAATACTAGAACGTTAGCCGTATCGCCGGTATTAAGCGCCTTACACGCTGTTGCAACCGCGAGGGAAGCATATCGGCTTACCTCGTTACTCTTAAGAGTTTTTCCGCCGTTTTTGCTCTTGTCGGAAATCGAGGCGCTGTAAATATTATATAAATCCGTATTATCGGAAAAATCCGTATTATAGCAATAACGGAGGTCCTTTGTTATTTCGTTTGAAATAACGTCGAAATTGTCGCTGTTTACTGCCCCCGTAAAGGCGGTCTTTTTAAGCCCCGTAACCTTCGCAAGAGACTTAACCTCGCTGTCAATTTCGGCTATGATTTCCGCTTTGTTTCTGTCTATTTTTTCCTTAACGAACTCCTCGCTGCTGAAATAGCCTACGAAAAGCGAGCTGAGTATAACCGCTACTATTGAAAACGCAAGAAGAACAGAAAAGAAGGTGCACGAAAATCTTTTAAGAAAATATAAAATCATACCTTATGCCTTCCCTGCAATATATAAAGTATAGAAGAATGAGCCGCCGAGATTTGAAAAATCGTTATACGGTACGGCAAGAACAAGACATTCATCCGTGAGATACCTGCTTATATCCTTCTTTGTAACGCCTACAACCTTCTTCTGAATTTTATAGGTGTATGTATCTCTTGAATAAAATTCAAGTTCTATTTTATCTCCGTTTTTTGAATTATAAAACTTACCGAACTGTCTGTTAATATCGTTTCCGATAATCACAACCGAGCCGCCGTTCCAGGGCTCAGACGAGGGCGAATCAACATAAACGCCGTTGTCGTTTTCGGAAAGATATAAAACCGCAGTTTTTCCGAGGTCGATATTATCACAGCTTATCGCGCCTACATAATCGCCCGCCTTAAGCTGTTTAAAGCTGTTATACTCCTTAACGCTGTACTGGGATAAGTCTATCTGATTATTAACCGTTACGGGTCTCGCCTGACCCTCGTTTATATATTTCGGAACAATCATATATACAGCGCCGAGTATTATCGCCGTAATTATAACAGGAACAATAATGGCTCTTTTAAAGAAATTAAACAGTAGTGATGCCATAGTTACACCATCCATTTATACATTTTTACACAAGATTGATTAATATTATATACTATAAGCACCTAATTATCAAGTAATATTTTTTTAAGTTTATTTTTAGTTAAAGAGTAATAAAATAAAGGAAGATATTCATATATTTAACGGGTGATGAAAAATGCTCTCGTGGCTCCTTTCTCTTATAGGGACAAATCTTCTTTTATTAATTCTTCATATTCAGAATTCCTCAAGCTTTCCCAAGCCTCTCAGCTCAAAGGAGGAAAAGGAATATCTTGAAAAAAAGGAGGCGGGAGACAAGAACGCAAGGGCGGTACTTATTGAAAGAAACCTGCGCCTTGTATCGCATATAGTGAAAAAATATTACGCGAAAACCGACTGTCAGGACGACTTAATCTCAATAGGCACAATCGGGCTGATAAAGGCGGTCGACTCCTTCGATTCGACAAAAGGAATAAGGCTCGCGACCTACGCCTCAAGATGTATTGAAAACGAGATTCTTATGTATTTCCGCTCGGTAAAAAAACAGAGCTCAGACGTGTTTTTAAGCGACACTATCGAATACGACCGCGACGGAAATCCCCTTACAATCGAGGATACGCTTAAAGCGGATACAGACCTCGCTGAGGACCTTGAAACAAAAACGCGCTGGAGCAAGGTTAAGGGCTATATCGAGAGTATGGACGACGAACGCGCAAGGGAGATAATCATTCTGAGGTACGGGCTCAATAATAAAAAGCCCCTCACTCAGCGCGAGGTTGCAGACAGGCTGAATATAAGCCGCTCCTATGTTTCGCGTATCGAAAAGAAAACCTTAAGCGAAATACGAAACAGTATAAAATAAACCCCTTCGCAAGAAGGGGTTTTTATATTGCGTTTTACTGCTGACTCATAACAGAGAAGGCGCTGAACAGAGTCATTGCTATTGAGATAACAAGACCTATCGTTGCAAGCGTTTTAGCCTTTTTAGCATTGTCGATAAGCTGCTGGTCGCCCGTCATAGTACCATAATCCATTGCCTTATTAGCCTTGCTTAAGCCCATTCCTCCGCAAATCCACGAAACGAGCGGAATCAGGAAAGCAAAAACGATAGCAACTATTCCGTTTGACTTTGCCTTAGCGGCAAGGTTATAAGCCTCTGCCTGCTCGGGAGCCTGCTGATAGAAGCCCTGGGTGGTCGGCTGCTGAGGCTGAGGAGCATAGGGAGGCTGCTGAGCACCGTAGGGCTGATATGTCGGCTGCTGAGCACCGTAAGGCTGATACGAAGTCTCGCTCTGAGAAGGCTGCTGATACGGCGGCTGAACGCTCTGCTGAGACGAATAGGGCTCATATCCGCCCGCCGCAGGGGGTGTCTGCGCCTCAAGCTCGGCTCCGCAGTTAGTACAGAATCTTGCTCCTTCGGGCATTTCGTTTCCACAATATTTACAATAACTCATATTAATTCTCCTTTTTCATTTCAGTTCATTTCTATTATACTATTAAGACGGAGTCTTTTCAATACTTACTCTACGGAAATAACCGTATAGCCCTTATCCTCAATCGCCTTTTTAAGCGCTTCGTTATTAACGGCGCCCAAAACGGTAACTACCGCTCTTTTTTCTGTATGGCTTGCGTGAGCGCTCTCAACTCCGTCAAGGGCTTCAAGCGCGCCCTTTACCGCCGCCTCGCAGTGAGGACACATCATACCTTCGATTCTTATAACCTTTGTCATTTCTTCATCCTCCTTTTTATTATCATATTCATTATCCCATTCAATAATAACGGGTTTAATTCTTTTATCGCGTTTGTTGCTTTTCAGATTTACAAAATTCAGTCTCAGCGCGTTAGTTACAACGCAGAACGAGGAAAGGCTCATTGCGGCGGCGCCGAACATAGGCTTAAGAGTCCAGCCCGTCAGCGGTATCCACATACCCGCGGCAAGCGGAATACCTATAATATTATATATAAACGCCCAGAAAAGGTTTTCGTGAATATTTCTCAGCGTCGCTCTTGAAAGCCTTATTGCCGAAACAACGTCGCTCAGCTTACTGTTCATAAGAACAACGTCAGCCGCGTCGGCGGCAATATCCGCGCCCTTATTAATTGCGATACCCGTATCCGCTTTTGTGAGCGCAGGGGCGTCGTTAACTCCGTCGCCAACCATAGCGACCTTGCCGAAGCGCTGAAGGCGTTCAATTATCTCCTGCTTTTCGTTCGGAAGAACCTCGGCAATTACCTTATCAACGCCAGCCTGCTTTCCTATCGCGGCGGCGGTTTTTTCGTTATCGCCCGTCAGCATAACAACCGTTATGCCCATCTTTTTAAGCTCGGAAACCGCCTCGGCGCTGTCCTCTTTAATTGCGTCTGCTACCGCAATTATTCCTATTAACTCGCTGTCTTCGGTAAAGAGAAGCGGCGTTTTGCCCTCATCGGCGAGCCTTTTTATTTCATCGCTTAATGAGTCGGGAAGCCTGGTGCTTTCACTGATAAACTTATAGCTTCCGCCGATTATTTCCTTTCCGTTTATAACCGCGCTTACGCCGCTTCCCGTAAGGGACTTGAAGCCCTCGCTTTCAAGAGGCGTTATCCCCTTTTCCTCGGCGTATTCCGATACCGCCCCTGCGAGCGGGTGTTCGCTTTTGATTTCAAGCGAATATGCCGAAACCGTCAGCTTATCCTTATCGCAGTTATAAGGGATAATATCCGTTACCTTCGGCTTTCCTTCGGTAATAGTTCCCGTCTTGTCAAGCGCTATAATCTGAGTTCTTCCCGCTTCTTCAAGCGAGGTGGCGGTTTTAAAGAGTATTCCGCATTTAGCGCCTGCTCCGCTTCCTACCATAATAGCTACGGGAGTAGCGAGACCGAGCGCGCAGGGACAGGAAATAACAAGTACGGTTATACCTCTTGAGAGAGCATAGCCTAGCTCTCTTCCCGCTATCAGCCATATAATAAACGCAACCGCCGCTATTCCTATGACTACGGGGACAAATACGCCCGATACCCTGTCGGCAATTTTCGCTATCGGCGCCTTCGTAGCCGCGACGTCGCTTACCATTTTTATAATTTTACTGATAGTCGTATCCTCGCCTACTCTTGAGGCGCGGCATTTTATGAAGCCCGAAGTATTAATCGTCGCCGCGCAGACGCTGTCTCCGACGAGCTTATCAACGGGTATACTCTCCCCCGTAAGCGCCGATTCGTCTACCGCGGTTTCTCCCTCGGTTATCACTCCGTCAACGGGTATGCTCTCACCTGGGCGGACCACGAAAATATCGTTTTGTTTTACCTGCTCAACGGGTACGGCAATTATTTTTCCGTCCTTTTCAATTTCAGCCGTTTCGGGAGTCAGACTCATCAAACCCTTTAAGGCGTCGGTCGTTCTTCCCTTTGAATACGCTTCAAGAAGCTTACCGACGGTAATAAGCGTTAAAATCATAGCGGACGAGTCAAAATACAACGCGTCAGACGCGTGCATAATACCCGCCGTATCAGCAGCACGGCGGATTAAAAACAGTATAACCGTACTGTAAACGAACGATACGCCCGAGCCGAGCGCAACGAGGGTGTCCATATTAGGCGCTCTGTGAATAATGCCCTTTATACCGCTTATGAAAAACCTGTTGTTTATTACAATTATTATCGCTGACAGAACAAGCTGAACAAGCCCGTAAACGAACGGATTTTCTTCAAATACCGCGGGAACGGGAAAGCCGAACATCATATGTCCCATTGTAATATACATAAGAGGCAGCAGGAAAACAACCGAGGAGATAAGACGGTTTCTTATCTCGGGGTTTCTCTGTCCTCGAGCGCTTCGGAGTTATCCGCTTCTTCCTTAAGCGAAGCTCCGTAGCCCGCGTTTTCAACAGCCCTGATTATTTCATTTACATCTGCGCTGCCCTCTACGCCCATAGAATTAGTAAGTAGGCTGACCGAGCACGATTCAACGCCCTCGACGCCGCTTACTGCCTTTTCAACTCTAGCCGAACAGGCGGCGCAGCTCATACCCGTTACATTAAATTGTTTCATTTTAAACTCCCGTAATATGCTGTCGCTATTATTATATATCACTTTAAGCGAGTTAGCAAGGAATAATCATTATATAAAAATAACAGCATCTCGCGATGCTGTTATAAGCTTACGCCTTAATGAACTTAATCATTTCAAGAGCCGCATTTGTATCGCCCTCTACCGAAAGCTTGCCTGTTGTAAATGCAACTACGGGGTCAAGCTTACCGTTGATAAGCTTGATAAAGTTAGTCGGATTAATGTGGATGATAGCGTTTCTGTCGTAGTACTCGTAGGGTTCTACGTGAACCTCGCCGTCCTTGATTTCAATATAAAAGATACCGTTAACTGACTTACCTTCGATATTGATTTGGAAAGCACGAACGCCTTCAACAGATGATACATCAATGCCGCAGAACTTATCTCTTGCTGCTTCAACGATTGACTCATATGTCATAGCCATTAGTGAATACCTCCTATATAATTTTTAGGTATTCTAACACAATGGATTGTCAATATCAAGTGTTTTTTGCGATAATTATAGCAAATTTATACAAAATTTATAATTTTTCACATTATAGGCACAATATGTAGACAGTTTTTTCGTACGGTTAATAACCGTCCCTGCGAATTCAAATTTCAACAGCCCGCCGCTGCAAAGCACAATACCGGCAACTTGCTTTAGTGTGATTGATTCTTTATAGAATATCATTGAAACGAAAATAAGAACAACTGCAAGTGTGATATTTGCCGTGACGGAAGCAGTGTTCATTGTAGCATATTATGTGTTAGAAATAAATACATTCCGTTTACTATTTTGTCACAAGATAATAAATAAACCCATAAACAACGCTTGTTGCGGTGCCGT
>CAMVRG010000042.1 GCA_947169815.1 uncultured Clostridia bacterium
GCCAAACTCTCATAATATAAATACGCATATTTTACTCGTTTATTACTTCGCCGTCAGCTCCTGCGTCATCGCTGAAATCCGCATCATCGGTATTTTCGGGTTTCTTTTCCGACGTTTTTTTGTCGCTCTTTTTGGTTTTCTTAGCCGCGGCAACCGCTGCTTGGGCGGGAGTCAGTTTTTTCTTGGTGTCGGCTGTTTTTTTCTTTTTGAGCTGATTAGCCTTAAAGGAATCAACGTCCATATACTGAATCTGTCCCTGTCTTACCTTGGACATTTTAAGCTTATTAACCGCATATTTATCAACCATACTTACCGAATACATAATATTAAGCTGGCTCTGAAGGCTGATATACTCGCTTTGCGCGTTTGCGATTGCGGTTTCCTGCTTCGAGATTTCGCGGGTAAGCTGATTCTTTATTACAAAGGAATTGAGAACAACGCCGAGCATTGCGAGGAAGAGTACAGCGACAGCAATAACGCGGATAGCCTTATTTCTTGAAACTCTCGTTTCGTGGCGAAGCTGAGCCTCGCTCTTTATACCCTTTGCGTCAGTAGCTCTGAGCTTTCTTGCGGGCTCTTCGCCGTATTCGGGCCTTACCTTGGGAGCGTGAGAGCCCCTTGTGTAATTAAACGAGCTTATAAGACGGGCAGTATCCGTCTGATACGAGTACTGTCTGAAATCGTTGGTATTTGTCACTGTATTCACCTCTTTTCCTTTAAACTTCTTTTATTATTTAAAACTTTTCAAAACATCTCAGTCTTGCCGAGCGGGCTCTCGGATTTTCTTTGAGTTCCGCCTCGGTAGGCGCCTTTGATTTAAAGGGCGTCTTTCCCTTCGGCTTGTTTCCGCACACGCAGACGGGAAATTCCTTAGGGCAGGTACAGGGGTTCGCCCATTTTGAAAACTTTTCCTTAACCGCTCTGTCCTCAAGGGAGTGGAAGGTTATTATTGAAAGCCTTCCCCCGCTGCTCAGACAATCAAGCGCCGCGTCGAGCGTTTTATCAAGGGCGCTTAGCTCCCCGTTAACCTCAATGCGTATAGCCTGAAAGGTTTTTCTCGCGGGGTGGGAATCCCTCATAGCTCTTTGAGGATAAGACATCTTAACCACATCCACAAGCTCGAATGTGGTCTCAATAGGCTTATCCTGTCTTACTTTAACTATATTAGCCGCGATTCGTCTTGCGAATTTTTCCTCCCCGTATCTGAAAAGGATATCCGCAAGCTGCTCCTCGCTGTAAGTATTGACAACGTCGCGCGCGGACATTCCGCTTTTGCTCATTCGCATATCAAGCGGAGCGTCTCTGTGATATGAAAAGCCTCTTTCGGCAGTATCAAGCTGAAATGAGCTGACTCCCAAATCAAGAAGAAGTCCGTCAGCCTTTTCAATATTCAGGGCGCTCAGTATTTCTTTAATATTTGAAAAATTATTCTGAACTACCGTTACGTTACCGAAGCCGTCAAGCCTTTCGTGAAGGACCTTTATGGCGTCGGGGTCGCGGTCAACGGCTATAAGGCGTCCCGCCCTTCTGGCGATTTCGGCGCTGTGACCGCCGCCGCCCGCCGTACCGTCGACTATTATTTTATTACTATTTATATTGAGCGAGTCGATTGCCTCGTCGAAGAGAACGCTCTTATGAACGAAGGGATGCATTTTCAAATTCCTCAGCCCAGTCTATATCGTCGCCCTCGTCGAGCTTAGCAAAGAACGCGTCTTTGTTCCATATCTGGATTCTGTCGCCGCTTCCGTAAAGTACAAGCTCCTGTCCCGCTTCGGTACCGATTATTCTTCTGAACTTATCGGTAAGGGTGATTCTTCCGTTTGGGTCAAGGGTTATTCTTTTTGCGTACGCGGAATAATGCAGCTTAGCTTTAGCCCTCAGCTTGTGCGGTAAGGTCTCGAGAAATTCGTTGAACTCTTCCCAGCCGAGCAAAGTGAAAACGCTCAGACAATTTTTCTCATCGCCTAAGGTAACATAGCACTCATTACCGAGGTCAATACGCATTTCCGCGGGTATTGATACACGGTTTTTAGAATCCACTTTGTGTACGTAATGGTCCACAAAACGGGGATAGCTCGTCATTTCCCGAATCCTCCTTTCACACTTATGGGTTTTGTATGGGAATTCACGCCCCCAGATGTCATTTCATAGGAATCCGTCCCACAGTTGATATTATAATTATAAGGCATTGAAAAGTCAATACCTTAATTTCTCAAAAACGGCGTAAAACCGAAACTGTAATACTTTTGTAAATTTTTAAATTTGCCACTTTACGCTATATGTGGTATAATGTTAAAAACAAAATCTTAAATGTGGGAGATTTTTATATGGAACAAAAAACTACCTGGCGTGAAAAAATTTTTTACGGAGTAGGCGCGGTAGGGCTTGATTTAAGCTACGGAATGTTTTATTCCTTTTTGAGCTACTACCTTTCCTCCGTACTCGGACTAAAAGAGGCGTTTCTCCTTCTTCTCACACCGATAGCGAGAATATGGGACGGCGTTAACGACCCGATGATGGGAACTATCGTTGACAACACGAAAACCAGATTCGGAAAATACCGCCCGTGGATTCTTATCGGCGCGATTGCAAACGGAACGGTACTCTTTTTGCTTTTCACTAATTTCGGACTCAGCGGAACCCCGCTTTATATTTACATAGGAGTTATGTATATCCTCTGGGGTATGACGAACACTATGGCGGATATTCCCTACTGGTCAATGGTCCCCTCCTTCACAAGCGACCCGAAGGACAGAAATATGGTATCAACGGTTGCGAGAACCTTCAGCGGTCTCGGTCAGGGAATAATCACTATTGCAACTCCGATTATTCTTCCGATGCTCTCCTCGGGAATAAAAACCGACAAGGGTTACAGCGCAACGGGCTTCTCCCGCTGGGCGGGAATTCTCGGAATCTGTCTTGTACTGTTCTCATTAATCTGCGTAATTTCGACAAAAGAAAAGAACGTTGTCTACGGCGAAAAGACAAAGTTCTCATTTAAAAAGATATTTACCGTATTAAAGAGTAACGATCAGCTTCTCGTATTTATGCTCTTCGCTATGCTTTCAAACGCAGGCTGGTATCTCACAAGCGGAACGGCGGTTTACTATTTTTCCGACGTTTTAGGCGAGCCGAAGGCGCAGTCGCTTTTCCAGACAATCGGCGCGGCGGGCTCCGTACTCGGACTTCTTGTTATCCCGATTCTTTCAAAGTGGTTTAACAAAAAGCGTATTTACCAGATTTCCCTTCTTACGACTATCGCGGGATATATTCTTATGTATATCTTCGGTCCCGTTCTTAAAATCACTATCGCGCTTGATATTGCGTATATTCTCTCTTCAACGGGTATCGCCTCAATGTTCGTCGCCCAGACTATCTTCCTTGCGGACATAGTTGACTACGGCGAATACAAAAACGGCGAAAGAAACGAGAGTATAACCTTCTCTATGAAGGGCTTTCTTCAGAAAATGGCTTATACTATCCAGACGGTTATTCTTTTCGGCGGACTCGCGCTTGTCAATTATAACGAACAGATCACCTCGGCTTCAAAGCAGATTAACGACACAACCAAAACGGCAATCGGAATTATCTGCTTCGGCGCTCCCGCCGTTCTCGTTCTTCTCTCGCTTATCGTATTCAGTAAAAAATTCAAACTTCACGGCGAGCTTGCAGACAAGGTCCATGATTATATAGTTGAAAAAAGAAAAGAAAATTAAGATTAAATAATAAAACCCCGAGCCTTATGCTCGGGGTTTTTATTACAGAATATTATTTAGCTGTGCTTGCTCTGTACGTCCGAGATGCCGTCGCGGATGCGGCGAACGTCGGAAAGAGCCTTATAAAGAGCGTCGTCTATTGCAAGGAGAGTATCGTCGGCATAGTTATTAACCGCAGTAAGCATTTCTCTTGACTTATTTTTAGCGGAGGTAACCATCTCGTTAGCCTGAGTCGTAGCGTTTCCGAGAATCTCGGAAGCCTGATTCTGAGAATCCTCAATAAACTGTCTTCCCTGCTCGTTAGCCTTGGCGATAATCTCGGTAGCCTCAGCCTGCGCGCGCTTTGTAATCTCGTCGCGGGCAATCATATCTCTTGCTTCAGCCTCAGCCTTCTTGATAATCTCGGCAGCCTCTCTCTTAGCTTCCTCAAGAATAGTATTTCTTGAATCAACGATAGCCTTAGCCTGCTTTGTTTCCTGAGGTGTATTAAGTCTTATATCCTCAATGATAGTTTTAATCTTTTCAACGTCTACCGCGCTCTTTTTTGAAAGCGGAATTGAAGAAGCGTCGTCGAGTACGTCTTCAAGGTCTTCAAGTAAAATATCAGTGTTAGTCATAGTTTTTATCTCCTTTACATCTTTTATAAATATCTTCTTTTATTTTTTCAGGGACGAACGAGCTTATGTCTCCTCCAAGGGAGCAAACCTCCTTAACCATACTTGAGGAGAGGAACATATTTTCGCCTCTCGCGGTAAGAAATACCGTTTCGCATTCGGGATAAAGAGATTTATTTGTGAGTGCCTGCTGGAATTCGTAATCGAAGTCTGACATAGCACGAAGTCCCTTAACTATCGCAACCGCGCCTTTTTTCCTGGCATAATCTACGAGCAGTCCGTCGTCGGTATCAACTTTAATATTATCGGATTTTACGCACCGTTTTATAAGCTCCATACGCTCTTCGGTTGTAAAGCTTGTATTTTTACTTCGGTTACTCGCAACAAGCACGATAACCTCGTCGAAAATATCAGCAGTACGCTCGATAATATCCAGATGCCCTAATGTCACGGGGTCAAAGCTGCCCGGACAAATTGCAATTTTCATATATTCAGTTTCCTTTTCTGTAATAAGTGAGCTTCGATTTTCCGTAATTTCTGACTCTTACAGCTTCCCACGAGTTAACGCTTTCGGGCAGGCTTTCGTTTTTATCGCTTTCACAGATAATAACGCCGCCGTCGTTCATCTTTTCGGTCAGCTTCGGGAGACATTCGCAAATAAGCCCTTTATTATACGGAGGGTCGAGAAAAGCGATATCGAAGGTATCCCGTCTTGAGAGGAAGGAAACCGCGTCGCTGAAAACGAGCGAGGACATATCCTCCATTTTACAGTTTCTGATATTCTCTTCTACAACCTTATATGCCTGGCGGTTATTCTCTACGAAGGTACAAAACCTTGCGCCTCTTGAGAGCGCCTCGATACCGAGCTGCCCGCAGCCTGCGAACAAATCGAGCACCTGCTTTCCCTCAAGTTCAAACTGAATCGAGCTGAAAAGCGCTTCCTTCATACTCTGGGAGGTAGGTCTTGTTACTTCCTCGCCCGAAAGAGTGATTATATTTCTCCCTCTGGCAGTTCCCGTAATTACCCGCATATAATTTCTCCATAATACTTTTTTACCTATATTATTATACAGACACAAAAGGAGTTAGTCAAGATTAAATTAACATTTTAGTTGTCATTATAAAATCTTACTATTCTTTCGGCATCGGCTTCGCTTATTCCATTTACGGCGGAAAGCGTTTTAACGTCAGACTCCTTAATCCTGCTTATCGTTTTAAACTCCTTTAAAAGAAGCTTCGCTTTTTTATCGCCTATGCCCTCAATTTTTGTAAGCGAGGTTGAAAGGCTCGATTTCTGATGCTTCTTTCGGTGGTAGGTAATCGCGAAGCGGTGTACCTCCTCCTGAATTGTTGAAACGAGGGTAAATACCGAACGCTGAGAGCTTATCGAGATTTCTCCCCCGCCGTAGGCTATTGCGCGGGTTCGGTGTTTACTGTCCTTAACCATACCGAAAACGGGAACGCTCAAGTTCATCTCTTTTATAACGGGAAGCACGGCGTTTACCTGGGGCTCGCCGCCGTCAAGAAGAATTAAATCGGGAAGAATTTTAAAGGTACTGTCTTCCCCGTCCTCGTAGTAATGCTTAAATCTTCTCTCAAGCACCTCTCTCATTGAGCCGACGTCGTTCTGGCCGTCAAAGCCCTTGATTGAAAAGCGCTTATACGCCTTTTTCATCGGGCGCCCGTTATGGAATACGACCATACCCGCTACGTTATCGGCGCCGAAGGTATGGGAAATATCGTAGCTTTCGATATATTCGGGCGGCTTCGGGAGACCGAGAAGATTTCCGAGCTCTTCAAGCGCCGCAAGCTCCTTTCCGAGCCTTCCCTGATTCTGCGCGAGGTGCTCGTTGGCGTTTTTAACGCACATATTTACTATCGCAAGGTGCTCGCCCTTTTGCGGATGGATAAACTCAACCTTTTTACCGCGCTGCTTTTCAAGATATTCGCGAAGCAGCTCCTCGTCCTCAATCTCGCCGTCAACGGCAATCCTTGACGGGATATAGTCGCGCATAGAATAGTAGCGCTCAATGAGTTCAAAACGCGCCTCGGGCAGAGAGTCGACGCTGTCAATAAGCCAGTGCTCGCTGTCGGTCAGGCGTCCGTTTTTAAAGCGGATAACGTCAAAGCACGCCTTTTTATTTGAATTGACGAGAGCGAATACGTCCTCCTCGGGAACGTTGATAGACACAACCTTCTGTTTTTCCTCAAGGTTTTTAATCGCCCTTATTCTGTCTCTCAGCTTAGCCGCCTTTTCAAATTCAAGCGCTTCGGAATACTCCTCCATCCGCGCGGTCATATCCTTTACCGCCTTCGCGCTTCCGCCCTTTAAAAACGCTACTGCGTCGGCTACATTCTGCTGATATTCCTCTTTACTTATCCTTCCGCTGCACGGCGCCGAGCAAAGCCCCATAAAGCCGTTAAGACAGGGACGGCTTTTTCCCCAGTCGCGCGGAAATCTTTTATTGCAGGACGGGAGTCTGAATATTTTAAGCGTTTCCTCAACCGCCTTTTTAACGGAAAAATTTGAGATAAACGGACCGATATATTCGGCGTTTTCGTCGTCCATTCGGTAACACTCTTTAATTCGGGGGAACTCCCCTTTCGTTACCTTTATATAGTTATAGCCCTTATCGTCCTTGAGAAGAATATTGTATTTGGGCATATGCTGCTTAATCAGCGAGCATTCAAGTACAAGCGCCTCAAATTCGGTATCACAGAGAATATAGTCGAAATTATCAACGTTCTCAACCATACGGATAACCTTTGCGCTATGGTTTGAATGAGAGCCGAAATAGGAGGAAACGCGGTTTTTAAGCGCCTTAGCCTTACCGATATATATTATCTTCTTATCCCTGTTTTTCATTATATAAACGCCAGGGCTCTTCGGAAGAGCCATAGCTTTTTTACGAAGTTCCTTTTCGGTCAAGCCAATCCCTCCTTTCGCTTATTATATGCTTATATTATACCATATTGCGTGAATAAAATAAAGCGTAACCCGAAGGGGTTACGCCCGTTGTATTAAATTATGCGTTGAAGCCGCTTCTTACAAGGGCTACAAGTCCGTTAACTGCTTCCTCTTCGTCGGTTCCGTCAGCAATAATTCTGATTTCGGTTCCGCCCATAATACCAAGCGAAAGAACGCCTAAAAGGGATTTTGCGTTAACTCTTCTTTCTTCCTTTTCAACCCAGATTGACGACTTGAATTCATTAGCCTTCTGGATGAAAAATGTTGCAGGGCGTGCATGAAGTCCTACCTGATTTTCAACAGTTACATCTCTTACGAACATATCCTATACCTCTCAAAAACATTACATATATGTTTAGATACACTTACAGTTAAGTTTTATTAACCTTGCTTTATTATATCATTATTTTATTAAAGGTCAACCGCATTTTTAAAAGTTCGTATGACTATTAAATTATCAACAAAAATTACGCCGTGAATTTGTGCAACTTTAACATATTAATTTGCCTATATTGTGGTAGAGTCAAGGCTCGATAGGTATATTTTGTCTTTATCGCTTAAGTCGGCTTTTTCAAGCATATCGGGTCTGCGCTCGGCGGTCCGCTTAAGAGACTGCTCCCGTCTCCATTTATCGACGTTTTCGTGATGTCCCGAAAGAAGAACCTCGGGAACCTCCCTGCCCCGCCACTCGCTCGGGTGGGTATACTGGGGATATTCGAGAAGCGAATTATAATGGCTCTCCTCAGTATAGCACTCCTCGCCCGAAAGCACGCCGTCAAGCATTCTCGAAATGCTGTCGGCAAGGATTAAAGCGGGTAGCTCGCCGCCCGTAAGCACATAATCCCCTACCGAGATTTCCTCGGGCTCAAGCTCCTCGATTACGCGCTCGTCAACGCCCTCGTAGTGACCGCAGAGGATTACGATATTTTTCTCTTTTGAAAGCTCCTTAACCTTCTCCTGAGTAAGAGTTTTTCCCTGAGGAGTCATATAGATAAAACGGGGCTTATCGCTCATGGTTTCGCATATAGCGTTATAGCAGCGCCATACGGGCTCCGCCTGCATTATCATACCCATTCCGCCGCCGTAGGGCTTATCGTCAACGCGGCGGTGTTTATCCTCGGTATAGTCTCTTATATCAACTGCGTTTATTTCTACCTTTCCCGCGGCCCTTGCGCGCCCGATTATGCTCTCGTCAAGATAGGCGCGGCACATATCGGGAAAGAGCGTCATAATATCAATTCTCATTAAAAAGTCCTTTCATGGCGTGAATCTTAATAAGCTGCTCCTCAAGGTCAAGAGCGGCTATAATATCGGGAGTTGCGGGGATAAGATAATGCTTTTTATCCTTAACAACGTCGTAAATATCGCAGGAGCCGTAATTCATAACGTCCTTTACAACGCCGTATTCCCCGCCGCTTTCGTTATCAACAACGCGGCAGCCGATAATATCCGCAAGATAGTAGCTTTCGTCGTCGATTTCAGCGTCGTCGCGGTTGCAGTAAAGGATTTCATTTTTCAGTTCCTGTGCCTGCTCGATTGTGGTTATCTCAGCGAATTTCAGTATCGCAATATTCTTCTGAGGGCGCGCCGAAACAAGGCTCAGCGCCTTCTTTCCCTCGCTGTCAAGATATACTGTTTCAAGCTGTCGGATATAGTCTACCGAGTCACACCAGTATTCAAACTTAACCTCGCCCTTTAAGCCGTGGGTATTATTTATTTTTCCGAGTTCAAGATACTGCTTCATAATTCTTTCCATACAAAACAACCCCCATATTCAATGGGGGTATTTTTTAGTCTATTTCAACTGATATTTTTGCGTCTCTTCGATTAGCGGCAGCGCGCATTACAACACGGATAGCCTTAGCTATTCTTCCCTGCTTGCCTATAACTCTGCCCATATCCCCTTCAGCTACGTGAAGATGATAAACGGTTACGCCTTCTTCATCGGGTCCGTCAATATCAACTGAAATCTGCTCCGGATTATCAACTAATCCTTTAGTGATAGATATTAACAATTCCTCCAAAGAAAACACCTCCTGTAATTCTAATTTGTAACGTAATCAGAATTAAAGAATGCCTTCTTTTTTAAGGATTGCCTTAACGGTATCGGTAGGCTGAGCGCCGTTTGAGAGCCACTTCTTAGCCTTATCCGAATCAATTTTGATTTCCGCAGGGTCCTGCATAGGATTGTAGGTTCCGATTTCCTCGATGAAACGACCGTCACGGGGATATCTTGAATCTGCTACTACTACACGGTAGAAGGGAGCCTTCTTTGCGCCCATTCTGCGAAGTCTGATTTTTACTGCCATTTTTGTTTACCTCCAAGTAAATTATATAAATGATTTATTTACGCATATAAGAATTATACGTTAATTTCTTTTAAAATCCGAAAGGATTTGAGCCCTTTACGTTGCCCATCATTTTTTCAGCCATCTGCGGATTCTGAGCCATCATTCTGCGCATCTTTTTGCTCATCTTCGGGCCTTTGTTTCCGCCTATCTGCTTCATCATTTTCTGCATCTGCTTAAACTGTGCGAGAAGCTTATTAACATCCTCAACCTTCATTCCGCAGCCTGCCGCGATTCTTCTCTTACGCGAGGGATTAATAATCTCGGGCTTCGCCCTTTCCTCCTTCGTCATTGAGTAGATTATCGCTCTGAAACGGTCAAACGCTTTTTCGTCAATATCCTCGTCCTTAATCTGCTTTCCGATACCCGGGATGAGCTTAATAGTATCCTTAATCGAGCCCATTCTCTCAATCTGTTCAAACTGGTCAAGCAAATCGTTAAGGTCAAATTTGTTTTTAGCGAGCTTCTTTTCAAGCTCCGCCGCCTTCTTTTCGTCGAGGGCAAGCTCCGCCTTTTCGATAAACGAAAGCACGTCGCCCATACCGAGAATACGTGACGCCATACGGCTCGGGTGGAAGGTTTCGAGGTTGTCGAGCTTTTCGCCCGTACCTACGAACTTAATCGGCTTACCCGTTACCGCTCTTACAGAGAGCGCCGCGCCGCCTCGCGTATCGCCGTCGAGCTTCGTAAGAATTACGCCGTCGATACCGAGCGTTTCATTAAAGCTCTTGGCTACGTTTACGGCGTCCTGTCCCGTCATAGCGTCGATTACGAGCAGAATCTCGTGGGGATGAACGGTAGCCCTTATATTGGTAAGCTCCGCCATCAGCGCCTCGTCGATATGAAGACGTCCCGCCGTATCAAGAAAGACGTAGTCGTTGCCGTGGTCCTTAGCATATTTAACAGCCTCTTCGGCTATTTTTACGGGGTCCTCGGCGCCCATTTCAAATACGGGAACGCCTACCTGCTCTCCGACAACCTGAAGCTGTTTAATAGCCGCGGGACGGTATACGTCGCAGGCAACGAGAAGGGGTCTGTGGCCTTCCTTTTTAAGCTTCAGAGCGAGCTTCGCGGAATGGGTAGTTTTACCGCTTCCCTGAAGGCCGCACATCATAACTATTGTAGGCGGATGATTAGCGATAGCAAGTCTTGCTTCGGTACCGCCCATAAGCTCGGTCAGCTCTTCGTTAACTATTTTAATGACCATCTGACCCGGCGTAAGACTTTCCATAACGTCCGCGCCGATAGCTCTTTCGGTCACTTTTTTTGTAAATCCCTTAGATACCTTGTAGTTTACGTCAGCTTCGAGGAGCGCAAGACGAACCTCGCGCATAGCCTCCTTAACGTCGGCTTCGGTCAGCTTTCCCTTAGCACGAAGCTTTTTAAACGAATTTTCAAGGCGTTCGCTGAGTCCTTCAAATGCCATTATTAATCCTCACTGAGAATTTCGGCAAGGGATTTAATCCTCGCAACATTCTCGTTTATCTCTCTTGAAAGACTGTGTTCAAGATTATAGTTATATATTTTTTCGGCGCACTCGGATATTTCAGCAAGTCCGTCTCTTACCTCGCCGAAGCGGCGGAGAAGATGAAGCTTGCTTTCCATATCGAAAAGCTGAGCCTCGGCTCTTTTAATAGAGTCTCTTACGCCCTGACGGGTTATGCCCTCGTTTTCGGCAATCTCGGATAACGAAAGGTCCTCGTTATAGTATAAGTCTAAAAAGTATCTCTGCTTTTCAGTAAGCATTTCGCCGTAAAAATCAAGCAAAACCGATACTTCAAGATTTTTAGCCATAGCATAACCTCCCGTCAGAATAAAAGTTACCGCTGTAAAGTGAAACATCTTTACAGCGGTGTTTATTATACTATAAGAGAAACGGTATGTCAAGGATAAAAACAAGAAATTTTATTACAAATTTCTGACAGAAAAACGAGCCACAATAAGTAGTATATCGCACCGCTTCAGACCACAATCAGCTTGTCTGAATTCTCTGCTTTCCCGTGCCGTAATTAGTACGGCTCTGTCCTGCCTCCATACCCTTGCCGCCGAGGATTTTCTCGTTATAAAGAACGCTTTTCTTTTCAAGCTCCTTATTTACCTTCGGAACCTCGTTTTCCTCGTAAATCGTCTTTGCGCCCGAGAAGAGGTTCGTTCCGATACCGAGCTTTTCTCCGTCAATCTTCGCGCCGAGAGAGGCTACGATAGTCGGGAACATATCCCAGTTAGCCCACTTTCTGTTTCTCGTAATATTCTCCCCTACGTTTGCAACCGACGGGTCGGGGTTGAGAACAAGGTTGAACTGCTGACGGTTATAATCGGGAGTAAAGTGGTAATCCTTGAAAAACTGAGTTTCCATACTGATATGGTCACCGATAAGAATAATCGTTGTATTCTCATAAAACGGCTGCGCCATTATCCACTTAACGAATTTATAAACGTCACGGTCGCTGTTCCATATAGCATTTGCATAGTGGCTCTTGAAGGGAGTCTTTTTACCCGGGGTTACGTATCCGCCCGGGCGGTGGGTATCCGCGTTTTCCATAGTAAAGTTAAACGGCTTGCCCGTATTGTAAAGCCTCGTTATCTCTTCCTTTGCGAACTCGTAGAGCTTATCGTCCTCGTAGCCCCACCAGACCTTATAGTTATCCTTCGGAAGCATGTGGTGCTCTCTTACGTAGTCGTAGTCCATAATTTTCCAGTTACCGTGGGTTTCATAGTAATATCCGAGTCCACCGAACTTTGCGCTCGCGCCGAACATAACGGTCTGTTCATAGCCTTCCTTTTCAAGCATTTCGCCGAGCGTGTATGCGCCGGGCAGGAAGTTGCCCTCCGCTCCGTAGGCGTTGTGCATACCCGGAGCCTTCATCGGGAGTCCCGAGGTCTGGTTAACCATAGAGGCTATCGACCACTGCGTACCGGTACCCTTTCTCGGTCCGCCGAATTTTTTATCCGTATCGGAGAAAACAATACCCTTATCGGCGAGTTTCGTAAGCTTCGGCATTAAGTTCTTGTCGCAGTTACCGCCGAGTTCTTTCGAAAGAAAGCTTACCTCTATTGATTCAAGATAGATATGAATAAGATTTCTCTTCTTTTCGGGGAAGGCTACGGAAGTAGTTTCGGGGTCGACAAAGTTTTTATCAATAATATCGGACTTAGCGACGTATGCGTTATAAACCTGCTGGAGACGGAATTCCTTAACGCCGTAAACGACGCCCGAAACAAGACACGCCGCTGCAAGCACGAAGCAGATAATTCTCTTCGGAAGCTCCTTGAGTATCGCTCTTGTTTTCTCTTTTCCTGCGTAGAGGATGTTTACCCTTGCAAAAAGGATGAGCGAGAAGATTGCGGTTGCAAGGGCGGTATTGAATACGGGACCCTCGAAGCCGTCGATATATACGCTCGCCTCCGTTCCCTCGGTTGGAGATGTAAGGTTAATTATAAGCTGGTCGCCCGTAACGTTACCGAAAGCCTCTTTACCCCAGACGGTGCCGAAGTACGCCGCGCAGCCGAGAACGAAAAGCACGACCGCGCCGATTTTAAACGCAAGGCTTCCTCTCTTTTTCTTCGGCGGCTCACTCTCCTCAAACGTGAGAGCGCGGTTAACGACGGCAAAGAACATTTCAAGAACGAGCGCAACTATTACTGCTACGACAAAAAACTTAATAAAGCTTGCCGTAGTATAATACGTCGTATCAAGAAAATGAGCATAGCGCATTAAGTATTTCTGTACGCCGAGGGACACAAGCGGAATTACAGTCATATTTCTGAATATAACTCTTGTAATTTCAGCGCCCGTTCTCTTTTTAATAAAAAACGCGATGTCTATTAATGTCGCCGCTACGGCGGGTATAAGCGCAAGGATTATGAACATTTGGATTTGCCTCCGGGAATAAATGTTATTTCACTATAATATTAGTACTTTATCTATTAAAAATACATCATATTTTGTTAATAATATAAAAACAATGTCGGACTTTGTTAACAAAGTCCGACAAGTAAACATATTTGTAATTATTTAAGCTTTGCTACGGTTACTCCCGTATCGCCCTCGCCGAGCGTTCCGAGGCGGTATTCGGCTATATTCGGGTGGCGTTTAAGCTCTTCCTGTACGGCGGTTCTCAGAGCGCCCGTACCCTTTCCGTGAATTATCCTTAC
>CAMVRG010000043.1 GCA_947169815.1 uncultured Clostridia bacterium
CGGTTGCAAGAATACTTACGGGCGCGGTTAACCCCTCGGGTAAGACGGCTGAAACCTATCCCGCAGCCTTTGAGGCTAATCCGACCTACGGAAACTATCCGGGAGGCCCCGTTACCTCTGAACACAGAGAGAGCGTTTTCATCGGTTACAGATATTATGATTCAGCTGATGCCGAGGTTGTATTCCCGTTCGGTTACGGACTTTCTTATACAACCTTTGAGTACAGCGATTTAAAGATTTCCGCTGATAAGATTAAGGATACCGATACCCTTACGGTAACCTTTAAGGTTAAGAACACGGGCGACAGAGCGGGTGCAGAAATTGCTCAGCTTTACGTTGCCGATAAAGAGTCAACAATCTACCGTCCCAAGAAGGAGCTCAAGGGCTTTAAGAAGGTATTTCTTGAGGCAGGCGAGGAAAAGGAAGTTGAAATTACTCTTGATTGCAGAGCGTTCGCTTTCTATAACGTTAAAACAAAGAGCTGGTTCGTTGAGTCGGGCGACTTTGTAATAGGCGTAGGCGCTTCCTCGGCTGATATCAAGCTCGGCGCTCAGGTATACGTTGAGGGAACTCAGGCGGGCGAAATCCCCGATTACAGAGAGACTGCTCCGAATTACTATAACAACGTTTCGGCTATCACGAGAGAGGACTTTGCCGCGGTATATGCCGATTATGACGGCGAGCTTCCGAACCCCGAAATTGATACAGATAAAGAGATTGATAAGTATTGCTGTCTCAACGACGCAAGACATACCAAGTGGGGCGGAAGAATCTGCAGACTTATTGAAAAGATTATGGGCGGTATGGGCTCAGACGCTAACGGCGACGGTAAGATGCTCGCCGCTATGGCAACCCAGATTCCCATCAGAAACTTTGTAGCTATGTCAATGGGCGCCTTCTCGCCGAAGCAGGCTGAGGGACTTATGATGATTCTTGACGATAAGAAATCCTCGTTTGTCGGCTTCAACAGAATCTTCTGGCGTCTCGGCGCAACTATTGCCAAGCTTCCGAAGCTTCTTAAATCTATTTAACTGAAAATTTAAACGGGAGGGCGCGTCCCTCCAGAATAAGGTGTTGAAAATGAAAAAAAGATTAGTCAAAATTTTAAGCATAATGCTTGTGCTTGTTCTTGTTTTTGCACAGTCAAGCGTAGCTTTTGCAAAGGACGTTAAAACTCCCGTTATTGTCGTTCACGGAGTTGGCTCAAACCCGATATATGAGAACGTCGGAACTGAGAATGAGAGCGAAATCAAGACTCTCGGACTCGGTGAGATTACGGATTTACTTACATATGACGACCTTCTCAGCGAGGCAATTAAGCTTCTCTCAAAAGAGAAAAAGTATAATTTTAAGAAAATCTGTACTATTCTCGGCAATTATGTTACGGGTAATCCCTTTAATCTCGATAAAAACGGTAACCCGATGCCAGGTCAGGGAATTAATAACTACTGGGAAACTCCTATGTCAAAGCATAAGGATTTCTGGGAGAACGCCGATATTTCCGAGAGGGGACTGACAAGACAGATTAGTCTTATGTACGGCGCTAAAAATACTTATACTTTTAATTATGACTGGCGCGTTGACGCAAGACAGAGCGCAAAGCAGCTCAATAAAATGATTAAAGCCGTTAAGAAAAAGACAGGCGCAAAGAAGGTAGCCCTTGTCGGCTGTTCCTTCGGCGGAGCTGTGCTTTCGGCTTATATGGACGCTTATAAAAAGCAGAACGACGTTGCAAGATATCTCTTTGTGAATCCTGCTATGTACGGCGTTGACGTAACAAGAATGTACGCCGGCGATATGAAGATTACAAAGAAGGGCGTTATGAAATACCTTGACGGTATGCAGGGCGCAAACCCGGGCAGTACTCAGGAAACAATTATGAAGGTTGTTAAGGCGGTCGGAGATAAGCGCGTTGAGATTGCCGCTGAGAATTTCGCTGAAATCTGTAAGAGTAAGAAGAATAAGAAAATGCTCGTCCAGAAGGTTATCAAGCCCTGGTTCGGTAACGTTGTAGGTCTTTGGGAATGTATCCCTTACGATGTATTTGACGACGCGGTTGCGTATTCAAGCAAGGTAGGTCTTCTTGATAAGAAGGGTAAGATTTATAAGAAAATCAAGGCTTACCATAAGGTTCAGGGACATTTTAAGAAAAACGTTAAATACGTTAAAAAGCACGGCGCCGAGGTTGCTGTTATCGCAAACTACGGCGAGCCGGGTATTCCCGTAACCTCAAAGCAGAGCAATCATATCGACGGACTTATTGATACTACCCGTGCTTCGGGCGGCGCTATCGTTGCGCCCTTCGGAAAGAAGCTCAAGGGCAAGAACGCTAAGGGCAAGTACGTATCTCCCGATAAGGTAATTAACGCAAAAACCTGCGTCCTTCCCGACAGCACATGGTTCATTAAGGACATTCAGCATATGCAGTTCAGAAAGGATACCGAGGCTTCCAAGTTTATCGCAAGACTTGCCTGCGGTAAGGTTAAGTATTCCGTTAAGTCGGTAAAGAAAAAGTATAAGCTCAATCAGTTTATCAAAGCTGATAAGGACCAGGCATTATCTAATGTGTAAATTTATTCCCGCGGCGTATTCTGTTGCGGGAATAAATATTAAAGGAGAGATAATTATGAAAAAGACTGCATCATTAATATTAGCGTTAATGCTGCTTCTCTCAGTGATTCCCGCAGGCGCCGCTTCAGCCTTCGCAATGAGCGACGGTTATGCAGGTGAAATTGCGGACGTTGATTTGGGAACGGCAGCGCCCGGGTATGATTGTGCCGATTATGTCGGTCATCCCATCGTAACGAATACGGGAAGCGTAAATTTCATGATAGGTTCTCCGTTTACCAGGCTGGAACTGAGCGGTTCTGACTATGACAAGTTTCAGTGGGGAATTAACGGAAACGGCTGGACTACTCCCGGAAATACGTTTGATTCAATATGGATTAAGCCCGTTGACGGCTTAGGCGCGGGCTATTACACAGCGACGGCTACACTTGAATCAAGCGACGTTGCAGGCGAGTATAATGAAGTAGCTGACTGTAAGGTAACTTTTACCGTTCTTCCCGACGGCGTTGAAAACTGGGGAACCGCTGAGCTTGTGCTCGCATACGGCGAAGTTACATATTTCGATGAAGGCGTTGACACGCTCCTCGGTATGCTTAACGGAATTGCTGCCGAAGGCATAATCGACAGAGGAAGCAGTATGCAGTCCTTTGACCTTGATAAGGATGGCTCAATTGATTTCGAGCATGATAATATGGTTTATGAAGGCGGTAAGTCCTCAACCTTCAGAAAATGCGAAGGCAAGAGCATTGTAGGAGAATATGAAATAATAGTTCCCGATTCCGTGAAGAACGCTCAGATTGCTGCAGGACACAGCTATGCGGATAAAATCGTTATTGTTTTTGAGGATATATGTCCTAAGGGCGGCGAGCATAAATGGGAAATGAGCGTAGATAAGGCGACCTTCGGAAAAAGCGGAATGACTTACGGTCAGTGTACAAAATGCGGCAAGAAGCAAATGGGTATGCCTATTTTACCGGTTGACGCTTCAATAGAAGCCGCGGTATATACCTTTGACGGAAAAGCAAAAACGCCCAAGGTTAATGTTTCAACCTATGACGGACCTCTTGACAAGCAGTATTACAAGGTTGAGTATATCAACAACGTAAATCCTGGTACCGCTACTGTTAAGATTACTCTTCTCGGAGATTATTTCGAGGGAACAAAGACCTTTAATTTCCCGATTGAAAAGCCTGCGGTTAAACTCGCTAATCCTCTTGTTGCAAAGGGAAAGACCGTAAAAATCAAAAACAGCGTTATCAAAAACAAAAGCGTTAAGGTAAAGCGCAAAAAAGCTATTACAATTAAAAACGCCAAGGGCAAGGTAACTTATAAAAAGGCTAAGGGAAATAAAAAGATTACCGTAAGCAAGGCTGGTAATATTACCGTTAAAAAAGGACTTAAAAAGGGAACCTATAAGGTTAAAATCAAGGTTACCGCGGCAGGCGATTCCTGCTATAAAAAGACTACAAAAACCGTAACGGTTAAAATAGCGGTAAAATAAATATTAAGGGAGAGCGTTGACTCTCCCTTTTTTGTTTGACTAACGATGTTATAAATGATATAATATAACGGTAAAAAATCTGAAAGGATATGAGATTATGAAAAAGCGCCTTATTAAGATAATGAGCGTAGTAATGGCTTTCGTAATGGTATTCTGTTCTGCAAGCATAGCCTTTGCGAAGGACGTTAAAACCCCCGTAATTCTTATTCACGGTCTCGGCGGAAACGATCTTTATCAGAACGTCGGAACCGAGAACGAAACGTTAATGGAGGGCTACGGTCTCGACGTTAAATCGCTACTTACCAATTCCGAGATTATGGGCGAGGCTGTTAAGCTTTTTACCGATACTCAGAAATGCAATTACAAAAAGCTCTTTAAATCTCTCGGTGAATATTTTGAAAGCTCGGAGCTTAACTGCGATAAAAACGGTAACGCGCCGAAAGGACAGGGTATTAATAACTACTGGACTACGCCTCTTTCAAAGCATAAGGAATACTGGCAGGACCAGACCAACGCCGAAAGAGGAATAGCGCGCCAGCTCTGTGAAATCTACGGAGCAAAGAACGTCTACGCCTTTAACTATGACTGGCGTCTTGACGTGCGTTATACAGCAAAACGCCTGAGAAGTATGGTAAACGAGATTAAGAAAAAGACGGGCGCAAAAAAGGTAACGCTTATGGGCTGCTCGCTCGGCGGAGCGGTTATGTCCGCATATATCGACGCATATAAAACAAAGGGCGATATTGACCGTCTTGTATTCGTAAATCCCGCTATTCAGGGCGTTGAGGTCGCAAGACTTCTCAGGTTTGATATCAAACTCAATAAAAAAGAGGTTCTCGCTTATCTCAAGCATATGGAAAACGCTTATGACGGCGGAAATCAGGCGACTCTCTTTAAGGCAATCGGCGCTATCGGAGATTACCGTATAGGCGTTGCGGTTAAAAATCTTAACAAGGTTGCCAAGAGCGAAAAGCTTCTTAAACAGCTCTTTATGCTCACGATTAAAAACTGGATAGGTAATATCCCTGCGTACTGGGAATGCGTTGCCTATGAAGATTTTGACGCCTGCGTTGCCAAGATGTCGAAGATAGGCTTCCTCGATAAAAAGAGCGGTCTTTATAAGAAAATCAAGGCTTACCATAAGGTTCAGGGTCGCTTTAACAAGAATATAAAATACTGTAAAAAGCACGGCGTTCAGGTTGCAATTCTCGCAAACTACGGAACGAGGGGAATTCCCGTAACCTCTAAGTCAAAGGAACAGACCGACGTTCTTATTGATACAAAGTTCGCCTCGGGCGGCGCTACGGTAGCTAAGTACGGAACTAAGCTCAAGGGCAAGAAGGCGAAAGGAAAGTACGTTTCTCCCGATAAGGAGATTAATGCTTCAACCTGCGTTCTTCCCGATAATACCTGGTTTACAAAGAATCTTCTTCATATTCAGTACCATTACGGAACCGAGGCTACAAAGCTTATCTGTAATATGGCCTGCGGAAAGGTTAAGCTCAATCTTAAATCGGTAAAGAAAAAGTACGGCTATAAGCAGTTTATGAAGGCTGGCTCAAATCAGGAAATATCAAACGTATAAACACAAAATAAAAGGTCTCGGATAAACGAGACCTTTTTAATTTACCAATACGTAGCTGAACTGAATTATATCGCCCTTATTAACCTCGCATTTATCGACCGATTTCATTATCATTTCGCCGTTTACAGTGTACGTCCAGCCGCCCTTTTTATGCCCGAAATAATCCTCGTCCATATTATCGATACTGTAAATATAAATTCCGTAGCCCGTGGATTTTTCGCCTATGGGTATTTTGTTTTTTTTGCACGAGCGTTTCAGTATATCGTAAACCGTATCGCCTTTTTTATATTTGCATTTATATCTGTTTAAAAGATATAAATTCTTCTTGGTTTTAAAACACTCTATCGTTAGATAACAGCAGTTCGCCTGAGTAGTTTTCTGTGTTGTTGCAGTTGTTGTTTGCGTTGTTGCCGTCGTATCGGCTTTCTTTGAAGTGGTAGTTGTTGTCTTTGTCGTTGTTGTCGTTGCCGTCGTTGTCGTTGCCGTCGTTGTCGTTGCGGCGGTTGTTGTTGCCGTTGCAGACGGCTTGGTTGTCTCTTCCTCGGTTATAAGCGTAACCTCTCCCGAGCCCTCTTTTTTAGTCGGCGGCTCGTTTGAAATTACCCCGAAGCTGCAACCCGTAAGACAAAGTACAAGGAATAAGCATACAGCCGTTTTAATTAATCTTTTCAATACGTAATTCTCCTTTTTTGCTTATATAAGTATAAAACAAACTCGGGGGATAGTCAACATTTATAATACGCTTGATTTTTCTTTTATTTATGTTACAATATAAAATGACTTATTCTATAATTATAAATTATGAGGATTATTATGGCTAAGGAAAACAAAAAGGGTAATATTACCGTTATAATTCTTTTCGTAATTCTTATTGCGATTTTAGGGGGAATAGCTTATCTTCTCTATACCGCTGCGAATAACGATATAAACGGAATTAATCAGGATAATAAGGAATATACTCTCGTAATTGAAAAACAGGATTTTGAATATGAAATAGGTCAGAAGCTCAAGGCGGCGGGAATAGTTATAAACGACGCTCTGTGGTCAAACTGGATGACCTCTAATTATCCCGATTTTGAATACATTAACGGCGAATATAAGCTTACCGCCGATATGAGCTATGAGGAAATAGCCGAAAAGCTTAAAAACCCTGATTTATCTCATAAAACCGTAAAGGTTGCAATTCCCGAGGGCTTCAATGTTTTTGAAATTGCGAAAACGCTTGAGAAAAACGGCGTGTGCAGCAAGAACGATTTCCTTGAAGCGTGTAAGAGCAGGGACGGCTACGACTATGACTTCCTCAGTACAGTCCCCGATAATAAGCTCATAGGCTATGAACTTGAGGGCTTTTTATTCCCCGCAACCTACGACCTTCCTCAGAACTGCGAAGCGAAAGAGGTTGTAAACGAAATGCTTAAAGCCTTTGACGCAAGATATACCGAGGATATGGACAAGTTCTGTAAGGAGCATAATATGACTCTCTACGAGCTTTTAACCCTTGCAAGCGTAGTTCAGGAGGAGGCGCTTACTAACGACAGCGCCGCCAATATAGCCTCGGTATTTATGAACCGACTCGAAAAGGGCTCAAAGCTCCAGTCGGACGTAACGTATTTTTACGCAAAAACGCTTCGTGACGATTACGGTCTTTCGCAGGAAACCTACGACGCATACTATACCTATCGCTGCGACGGGCTTCCCGCAGGGCCTATATCCAACTCGGGCGAGGACATTATCAACGCAACTATAAACTATCCGAAAACAAAGTATCTTTATTTCTTCTCCGATTTAAAGCAGGAATTCCATTTTGCCGAAACCTATGAGGAATTTATGCAGCTTCAGGAGAAGTATCCGTGGAAGGAGGAGTAACGCTATATGTCAAAGTGGGATAAGGATTATCTTGACCTTTGCCGAAGAATACTCAGCGAGGGTGTAGAGGTTGAAAACAGAACGGGAATAAATACTGTTAAGGTACCCTCTCATCATTTTCATTTCGATTTGAGCTAGGAGTATCCGATACTTACTACCAAACAGCTTTTTATCCGCCAGGCGGTTCTTGAAATGCTCTGGATTTACCAGGCTCAGTCAAACGACGTGCGCTGGCTTCAGGAGCGCGACGTTAAAATATGGAACGAGTGGGAAATTGACGAAAACGGTATATGGAACGCCGAACAGAATCTCTTTAACCCCGAAACGGGTAAGGTTGAAAAAACAACTGTACATAAGAATTTCGGCAAGGAGTACTCCCATACTATCGGCACCGCCTACGGCTATATAGTTAATAAGTTTAAAATGACGCAAAAGCTCATTGATACTATTAAGAATAACCCTAACGACAGACGAATGGTAATGACTCTGTGGCAGGACGACTACGTTCCTACCGCGGTTTTACCGTCTTGCGTATGGAGCAGCGAATGGGACGTTACCGACGGAAAGCTTAACTGCTGGGTACATCAGCGCTCGTGCGACGTACCTCTCGGGCTTCCGTTTAACGTAACCCAGTATGCAACTCTTCTCTGTATGCTCGCTCAGGTTACGGGTCTGAAGCCGGGTACAATCGACTGGTCTATAAAGGACGCTCATATTTACGTTAATCAGATTGACGGAATTAAGGAGCAGATAAGACGTATGGACGAGGAGGGCGACCTTCCCGCGCCGAAGCTCTGGCTCAATCCCGATATTGACGACTTCTTCAAGTTCGACAATTCGAGAGACTGTAAGGACGTTAAACTGATTGATTATAAGCACCTCGGAAAAATTGCTTTTCCGATTGCTCAGTAAAGCGCTATGTCAGTATCAATTATTGCCGCGATAGGCAGAAACTATGAGCTCGGTAAGGATAATGATTTAATCTGGCACTTTAAAGAGGATATGCGCTTTTTTAAGGAAACTACTACGGGACATACCGTAATTATGGGGCGTAAAACCTTTGAGTCGCTACCCAGGGCGCTGCCGAACAGACGGAATATAGTAATAACCTCTGACCCCGAATATAAAGCCGAGGGCGCCGAGTGCGTAAACTCGGTTGAAAGGGCGCTTGAATTATCCGGCGGCGACGCGTTTATAATCGGCGGGGGAAGGGTGTATGCCGAAACTCTTCCGCTTTCCGATAAGCTCTATCTTACCGAAATCGACGCCGCGTGCGAGAGCGCCGATACGTTCTTTCCACGCTTTGATAAAAGCGGTTATACCGCCGAAAAGCTCAGCGACTATGAGGTGAACGGCGTTCATTTCTCACACATTTTATACACGAAAAAGAAAGGTTAAATATATGACTCGTTTAGCAAAGCCTCTATCATTAATTCTTTCTGTTATTATGCTTATCTGCGCGTTTCCGCTTACGGTATTTGCTGAGGATACAACCCCTCCGACAGAGCCGACAAGCGAAACTTCAACCGAGCCGACAACAGTTCCCGTTACTAAGGCTAAGCCCGTAAAAACAAAGGTTACGGGCATAGATAAGTATATCAATAATAAGTATGACAGTAAGGTGTCCTTTACCGTTAAAATTACGCCCGCGGACCCCGCGCGTACCGTTAAGCTTCAGCTTTATAACAGTAAAAAAGAGAAATTCAAAACGGTAAAAACCTATACTACAAAAACGGCAGAAACCGCAAAGCTTAAGATTACGATTCCTAAAAAGTACAGAGAAAAAACGACGGGGAAATGGCGTATCGTAATAAGCAAGTCTGAGACGGGAAAGAAATACGTTTCCAAGGTTTTTAAGGTAACGACGAGCAATATTGACCTTCTCTCTCTCAATTCAAAGGCGGCGTGTATTTACTGCGTGGATTCCGAACAGGTGCTTTACGATAAGAAAAAGGACGTTCGCCGTCAGCCTGCGAGTACGACTAAGGTAATGACCGCAATCTGCGTAATCGAGTCTGGTAAGTGGAACGGTACCTCAAAAACGGTAGCCGCAGCTCAGAGAACGCCCGCGCAGAGACTTTATGCAAGAACGGGCGACAGCTACAGAAATAAGGACCTCATGTACGCTATGCTTCTTCCCTCGGCAAACGACGCCGCCGTGCTTCTTGCGTGGGGCGTTGACGGTACGGGTAAGGAATTCGCAAAGCGTATGAATAAGACCGCGAAGAAAATCGGCCTTGAAAATACTCATTATACAAATTCCTACGGGCTTCCCGATAAAACCCATTATACAACGGCTTACGACCTCTCTAAAACCGTTGCGTACGCGGGAACGCTTGATAAGTTCCGCCAGGTTGTGGGAACCTCCCACTATTCGTTTAATTCTATAAAGTACCACCGTCATTATTCCTTCGGCACAGCCGATAAAATGAAGGGCTGGAAGGGACATATCGGCGGCAAGACGGGCTCCGCTCCGAAAAGCGGCGCGTGCTTTACGGGACTGTATAAATACGGCGGAAAAACCTACGCCGTAACCGTTCTCGGCGCCTCGTCAAAGGCGGTTCGCTGGAAAGATATGGCTAAGCTTTACAGGTATATCCAGAGATACGGAAACGATAAATATTAAATAATTCTTGACAAATAAGTTGTAATGTGTTAATATATCTGCACAACAAAGAAGAACGCACCCGTTCTCCCCTTAAGCTAACGTGAAAAGGGCAATACTTCTTATTTGGTTTTTGGTGAAGTACGGGCGTAAGTTCGTACTTTTAATTTTGTTTAAAGAGGTGTTTTTTATCAGCAAAAATGCTCCGCAGCTTAACGGCGAAATAAGAGATAAGGAAGTTCGCGTAATTTCCGACACCGGCGAGCAGCTCGGTATTATGAGCGCAAAGGAGGCTCAGCAAATCGCTGACGATAAGGGAGTTGATTTAGTTAAAATTGCTCCGCAGGCTAAGCCCCCCGTTGTTAAAATTATGGATTATTCCAAGTACCGCTATGAGCAGTCAAAGCGCGAAAAGGAAAACCGTAAAAAGCAGAAGATTGTTGAAACGAAGGAAATCCGTCTTTCAATCAATATCGACATCGGCGACTTTAATACCAAGATTAATCAGGCGCGTAAGTTCCTTTCAAAGGGCGATAAGGTTAAGGTTTCAATCCGTCTTCGCGGCCGCGAGATGGCTCATTCCGACCTTGCGGTTAATAACTGCGTCCGCTTTGCCGAGGAACTCGCCGAGGAGGCTAACGTTGATAAAAAGCCGAAGCTTGAGGGACGTCAGGTTCTTATGTTCCTGAGCCCGAAGGCGCCTAAATAAGTATATTAATATTGGAGGAATAAATTATGCCTAAAATTAAGACACACAGCGGCGCTAAAAAGCGCTTTAAGAAGACCAAGAACGGCAAGGTAACGAGAAGTCACGCTTATACCTCTCATATCCTTACAAAGAAGTCAACAAAGCGTAAGAGAAATCTTCGCAAGCAGGTAGTTGCCGACGTTACAAACCAGAAGCAGCTCCAGAGACTTATCCCCTATAAATAAGAAGAACACGGAGCTCGCTCCGTTCCAGTATATTGAAAGAGAGGTAATTAATTATGGCAAGAATTAAAGGCGCTATGGCGACCCGTAAAAGAAGAAAAAAGGTATTAAAGGCAGCTAAGGGCTACTACGGCTCAAAGCACGCTCTCTTCAAGACTGCAAAGCAGGCTGTTATGAAGAGCGGCCAGTATGCATATATCGGAAGAAAGCAGAAGAAGAGAGATTTCAGAAGAATGTGGATTACCCGTATTTCAGCCGCTTGTAAGGCTAACGGAATCAACTATTCAACCTTTATGAACGGACTCAAGAAGGCTGAGATTGACCTTAACAGAAAGATGCTCGCTGAAATCGCAGTATCAGACCCTGCCGCTTTCTCAAACCTTGTTGTAGCTGCAAAGTCAGCTCTTTAATAATCAACTCTTAAAGCGTGGCGAAAAGCCACGCTTTTTTTATTGCTCGTTATAGTGAGTAATGCCTATTGACAGACTGCGTAATCTTCCTTTTTTGTAACATCTTACAATAATATATCTTGTGTCTTGACAGTCTGTTGCCCTTTGATTTATACTAAATACTGTATTTTAATTTGCGCGTATGATTAGGGGAGAATGAGTATGGGCTTTTTAAACAATAAATGGATGAGGGCGGCTGTTCCCGCTCTGCTTATTCACTGTTCAATAGGAACGGTATACTGCTGGTCAACCTTTAAGGAGGCTATCGCCGAAAAAATCGGTATGTCCGCTTTCGCGGTCGGCTGGGCGTTTTCGCTGGCAATCTTTTTCCTCGGTATGAGCGCGGCTTTTGCGGGCAAGATGGTAGAAAAGGATATTAAAAAATCCTCGCTTTTATCCTGCATCTGCTTTACTACGGGTATGCTCGGCACGGGACTTTTTATTCAGTTCACTACGGGGATAGTCGCTCTTATCGGTATCTTTATCTGCTACGGCTGTATTATGGGTATCGGGCTCGGAGTCGGTTACCTCACTCCCGTAAAAACGCTTATGCTCTGGTTCTCTGAGCAGAAAGGGCTTGCAACCGGTATTTCAATTATGGGCTTCGGTCTTGCCAAGGCGATTGCAACTCCGATTATGGAGGCTATACAAAAAACTCTCGGAATTTCCGCTATGTTCTATATTTTAGGCGCGGTATATTTCGTTATGATGATGCTCGGCCACTTTCTTATAAGAAAGCCCGAGGGCTGGGTAGAGCCGGGCGAAAAGGGCGAAAAATTCCGCTTTACTGATATGTTTAAAAACAAAATATTCCTCGGAATATGGCTTATGTTCTTTATTAATATCCACTGCGGACTCGCGCTTATTACATATGAAAAGCAGATAGTTAAGGTAGCCTTTGCGGCTGCGGCTATGACGAGTATTATCCCGTCCGTAACCGCGGCGTTCAACGCGCTCGGACGTATTGGTTACTCAACAATATCCGATAAAATGAAGGATAGAAATACCGTTTATAAAATCATATTTACAAGCAGTATTGCAATAACCGCCGCGGCGCTTATTCCGTTTGCAATCTCAAACGGTCAGAAGAGCGTTGTTTACGGCGCAGTTGTAGTTCTTCTTTTGGTTATCGTTAATCTCGGCTACGGCGGCGGATTTTCAACGCTTCCTGCGCTTCTTTCCTCGCGCTTCGGTATGGAAAAAATAAGTAAAATCCACGGCCTTTCGCTATCGGCTTGGGCTGTTGCGGGGCTTACGGGAAATAATATGAGCGCTGTTATTTTAAAGCACACGGGCGATAAATATGACTATATTCTTTTCGCAACCCTCGCGCTTTACGCCGCTGCTCTCGTAATCTGTATTACTATGGTCAGACCGAAGAAAAACGCAGAGTAAAAATCATATTTCCGCTTCGTACTTTGTACGGGGCGGATTTTTTTGAAAAAATGAAAATTTACTATTGAAATTTAGTTTTCTATATTGTATATTAATTAATATATAAATTTATCATATGTGATTTATTTTAAACGAAAAAGAGCTAAGCTCAAATTAAAGCACGACGGAGATGTGTATGGAAAGAATCACAAGCAGAGCAAATCAACTTGTTAAGGACACAAAAAAGCTAATGACCTCCTCAAGGGAGAGAAGGAAGAATTCTCTGTTCGTTCTCGAGGGCGCAAGGCTTTGTTTTGATGTCCTTAATTCTGTTTATAAAGTAAAAACCGTACTTATTACCGAAAGCGCGTATTATAAATATAAAGAAAACGCCGACAAACTGATTAAAGCCGCTGAAGAGTCATATATTATCAGCGACGAGGTTGCCGATAAGCTTTCCGAAACCGAAAGCCCGCAGGGCGTGTTCGCAGTTTGCAAAATGAAGGATACAAAGCCTGCGCTTTCCGATAAAATGCTCGCGCTTGATAACGTTCAGGACCCCGCAAATATAGGCGCAATACTCAGAAGCGCTGAGGCGCTCGGAATTAAAACGGTAATCGCGTATAACTGCTGTGATTTGTATAATCCGAAAACGCTGCGTGCCTCAATGGGCGGAGCGCTCAGAAGCGAGGTTATGGAAACCGAAAGCCTTGAGAAAACGCTTCTCAAACTCAAAAGTGAATATAAGATATATTCAACCGTGCCCGACCCGAACGCCGAGGATATTACCGCG
>CAMVRG010000044.1 GCA_947169815.1 uncultured Clostridia bacterium
ATGAGTTTACGAAATAATCTGCCTCCTCAAAGGTAATACCCATAGCGGCGAATACAACGGCGAACTGCTCGTCCTTGCCTCTTACCGCCGCCTGTCTTGCAATCTGAGCCGCAAGCTGAGCGTGGGGAAGACCCGAAGCCGAAAATATCGGAAGCTTCTGTCCTCTTACAAGAGTGTTAAGTCCGTCTATAGCTGAAACGCCCGTCTGAATAAATTCCTGAGGATAGTTTCTCGCCGCGGGATTCATCGGTCTTCCGTTAATATCCATTCTTGCGTCGGGGATAATTTCGGGGCCGCCGTCAATAGGATTTCCGAGTCCGTCGAATACGCGGGAAAGCATATCCTGAGATACGGGAAGCTCCATAGACCTTCCTAAGAAGCGAACCTTTGAGCCCGAAAGGTTGATACCTGCGGAGGACTCGAAAAGCTGTACGAGGGCGTTACCGCCGTCGATTTCGAGTACCTTGCATCGTCTGAGTTCGCCGTTGGGAAGCTCGATTTCAGCAAGCTCGTCGTATTTAACGTTTTCAACGTTACTTACCATCATAAGAGGTCCTGCAACCTCTCTTATAGTGCGGTATTCTTTCGGCATCAGTCCTCACCCCTTTCGCAAGCGCTGTTAACCTCGCTCTGAAGCTGAAGCATAATAGCGCCGTATTCCTTTTCAATTTCTTTTTCTTCGCAATACTTAAATCTTCCTATTCTCTCTCTTACGTCAAGCGCGATAAGGTCGTTGACCGATGCGCCGTTTTTAAGTCCGTTGACCGCGGCGTCATAGTAAGCCATAATAGCCTTAAGCATAAAGTGCTGCTTTGTAAGCGAGGTATAGGTGTCTATACTGTCGAAAGCATCCTGGTGGAGATAGTCCTCTCTTATAGACCTTGCCGCTTCAAGCTTGATTCTGTCGGGAGCGGAAAGCGCGTCCATACCGACAAGGTTTACGATTTCCTCAAGCTCAGCCTCGTCCTGAAGAAGCGCCATAAGACGGACTCTGTAATCAGCCCAGTCCTCGGAAACGTTCTTTTTAAACCAGGTATCGAGCTGGTCGGTATAAAGTGAATATGAGGTGAGCCAGTTAATAGCGGGGAAATGTCTCTTATATGCGAGTCCCGCGTCAAGTCCCCAGAATACCTTAACAATTCTGAGAGTAGCCTGTGATACGGGCTCCGAAATATCGCCTCCGGGGGGCGATACGGCGCCGATAACCGAAAGCGCGCCCTCGTTATCCTCGCTGCCGTTAATTATTACTCTTCCCGCTCTTTCATAGAACTGAGCAAGACGTGAGCCGAGATACGCGGGATAACCCTCTTCACCGGGCATTTCCTCAAGACGTCCCGACATCTCACGAAGAGCCTCAGCCCAGCGCGAGGTAGAGTCAGCCATAAGCGCTACCGTATATCCCATATCGCGGAAATATTCGGCGATAGTAATACCCGTATAAATTGAAGCCTCACGCGCCGCAACTGGCATATCCGAGGTGTTCGCGATAAGAACTGTTCTCTCCATAAGCGAGTTACCCGTTCTCGGGTCCTTAAGCTCGGGGAATTCGTTAAGAACGTCGGTCATTTCGTTTCCGCGCTCGCCGCAGCCGATATATACGATAATATCAGCGGCAGCCCATTTTGCGAGCTGGTGCTGAACAACCGTCTTACCCGAACCGAACGGACCGGGGATTGACGCAACGCCGCCTTTTGCTATCGGGAAAAGCGTATCAATAACTCTCTGTCCCGTTGTAAGAAGAACGTCGGGGGAGAGTTTTTTCTTATAAGGTCTGCCTATACGCACGGGCCAGCTCTGGAAGAGTTTGATATCCCTGTCGCCGTTTTCGGTTTCGATTACGGCTACAACATCCTCAACGGTATGGTCGCCGCCGTTAACAGCCTTAACGGTTCCTTCAATTCCGTTCGGAACCATAATCTTATGAATTACGGCGGAGGTTTCCTTAACGGTTCCGAGCGTGTCGCCGCCCCTGACCTTATCGCCTACGGAAGCGCTTACCTCGAAGTTCCAGAGCTTTTCTCTTGCGAGAGCAGGAACCTCGACGCCTCTCTGAAGATTAGAGCCCGTAAGCTTCATAATTTCCTCAAGAGGACGCTGAATTCCGTCGTATATTGAACCGATAAGTCCGGGTCCGAGCTCAACGGAAAGCGGACTTCCCGTAGTTACAACCTTTTCGCCGGGTCCGAGTCCCGCAGTTTCCTCATATACCTGAATAGAAGCGCGGTCCTCGTGCATTTCAATAATTTCGCCTATAAGATTTTTTTCACTGACGCGAACAACGTCATACATATTCGCATCGCGCATACCCTCTGCTATAACGAGAGGGCCCGCTACCTTGGTAATAGTGCCTTGGTTCATATGCCTCACCTCAGTTTTTGAATATAATATCGCTTCCAACCGCGCGTTCAACAAAACGTGAAAGTCTTTCTCTTCCGATTCCGTTATTGCCCCTTATGCCTGGAACGGGAATAATCGCGGGGAGCATTTTTTCTTCGTACTTTTTACATTCCTTTTCAGCGGCTGAGTACATTTCCTCAGTCATATAGATAATCGTATACTGGTCGTTTTCCGCAGCGTTTTTCAGTATTGAATTAGCCCTCTCGGGCTCATTACATTCAATAATATCAAAGCCGATAGCCGCAAAGCCTTTAATGCTTTCTCTGTCGCCTATTATTGCAATTTTCTCAGCCATAAAGCTCACGCAGCCTTTCTCTTGTTATTTCAGCGGGGGAGTCTGTCTCAATTCCGACGGCTATAATGTGTATAGCCTTTTCCTCCGAAAGCCTTGCGATATAAAATCCGAGAGCCGCCTCAGCTCCGCTTCCCGCTCTCTTGCATTTTTCAACGGCAAGAGAGTTAAGAAGATTATCGCAGAATCTCTCAAAAGCGGCGGGAGAGCTCTTATACGCCTCAACCGCAAGAGCGCTCTTATATCTGTCTTTAAGCGCAAGGTAATCGCAAAGCGCGTCAACTGAGTTCAGCGCCGCCTTGATTATCTCTTTCTTATCAAATCCCTCAAGTCCGTCTATAAGCGCAGTCTCAAAGTATTCTTTATCAGCCAGAGTCTTGCTTCCTCTGAGCGCCGTTTTTACGTTACGGTAAAAGATATCGGTTCTGAAATACTCAATAAGAAAATCAATTTTTGTTTCCTCTGCCTTTTTGAGCTGCGCTTTCATACAAGATATGTCAATATACGCGTCGGCAAGTCTTGCGTCAGCCGTATGCGCGAGAACCTCGTACGCTTTTTCAGCCGCGGCTGAAAAAGACTCGGGAAGAAGGGAATACCGCTTCTCCTTAACAGCCGTTTCGATATCTTCGGGCTTAATTGTATTCGGCGTTATTATAAGATTTTCGTAATCTACGTCTGCAAGCAGCCCCTTGATTACCGCTTTGATATTGTGGGCGTCGTTTACAATGCTAAAAATATCAAAAACCGAAACGTCGGGTACTATATGAGAAATATAATCGGCAGTTTCGTTTCTGTTATTTTTTATCAGCTCGTCAACGGTTTCGCCCTCGGCGTAGCCCTTATCCCTTAGATAATTCACAAGGGATTTCGTGTCGCTGCACGCAAGCATTGCCTCAATGTCGGCGGAGGAAAGAAGTTCCTTTTCCTTAGCCCTTACGGAGCCTATGGAGTATTCATATGATTCAGCCATATCAATTCTCCTTATCAAAAAGCTCTTGGTTTATAAAGTCCTCAAGCTCGTTTTTACGGTCCTCAATAAGAGCGCTGAGGGAGCAGTTAATCTCAATCTCGCCGCAACGGAGAATAAAGCCGCCCGTAATATCGACAGCCTCGTCGCCTATCTGAACGTCAATTCCCGCCTTTTTCATTCTGTCTTTAAAGTCGGAGGGAAGGCGCTCTTTATCCTTTTTATTTAAAAGAACAGTTCCGCTTTTTTCATCAACGGTTTCAGCCGCTTTATAAATAAGGTCAAAGTAGCTTTTATCGTCAAGGGAAACTAAGTATTCAATAATTCCGTCAAGCGTTTTGTTAATCTCGCTTCTCTTAGCCTGAAGATGTGCGTTTCTCGTTGTGAGCGAAGCGCTGCTTAAAGCGGAGTTTTTAAGGCTTATCGCTTTTTCCTGAGCCGCCTTTTTAATTGAGTCGGCTTCCTTGTCAGCCTCCTCGTTTGCGGCGCTTATAATACTCTCGGCTTTCTTTTCAGCCTCTTCAATGAGCTTCTCGGCCTGTTCTTTTCCTGAATTAATAATGCTTTCAAAAAGCTTGTTATCGTTAGTCATTAACAATCTGCCTTTCGGTTAGAATTGAAGATTAGGAATAGAAATTACAGCAAGAAGGGAAACAATGAACGAAAGAAGAGCATAGATTTCAACAAGCGTGATAGAAACCATAGCCTTTGAGAAGTTCTTGTCGTCCTTTGCCGTCATAGCAACGCCCGATACGGCAGTCTTACCCTGCTCAATACCTGAAACGAGTCCGCCGATACCGATAGCGCAGGCTGCTGCAAGAAATGCAAGACCGTGAGCAGTGTCGGGGATATTTCCGCCGAGTACGCCGCAGTTAGCGATAATAAGGAAGCCTACGATAAAGCCGTAAAGTCCCTGAGTACCGGGGAGAAGAGTTAAAACGAGCATTTTACCGAACTTTGAGGGGTCCTCGCTGAGAACGCCCATAGAAGCCTGTCCTGCTCCGCCTACGCCCTTTGCCGAGCCGATACCTGCGAGTACAGTTGCAATTACTGCTGCTAATACAGCTAATACTAATCCATTCATTTTTTGTTTTCCTCCTTGATTCTTATATATTTACTGTTGAGAGTGAACGGTTCAAACTGTTTTCCGCCGCCCTCATAAAATTTACTGAACATTTCAACGTACTGAAGCCTCATCGTATGAACGTATGAGCCGAGCGCGTTAAGACCTATATTGATTAAGTGACCTAAAATGAATACAAGCGTCATCGGGATTATTCCGATTACCGACTTTCCGAGCATCTCCGAAAGAAGATTGAAAACCTCAGCCATAACGCCCGTAGTAAGTCCGAGGGCGAGAAGCCTTGAATAGCTCAGAAGGTCGCTTACGTAGCTTGTAATATCGTAAAGAGAAACAATTCCCGAAAACAGCTTCATAATCGGGTTTTTCTTATCACGTCCCTGCGTAAGAATAAGCATAGCAACGCAGACAAGAGCAATTCCCATACCGATATACTTAACCGTATCTCCGAGCTTTGTTCCCGCAGCGGCTACCGCTATTCCGATAAGAAGCATCATCCACGAGCCGACGTCGAATACCGCGCCTTTTTTATCGCCGTGCTTCCATAAAACCCAGAACTTACACGCCATACCCGCGAGAATATGGATAAGACCGAAGGCAATAGAAACTATGAGTATCGTCATAGCGTCCTTTTTCTGGTCGAGTATCGGCCACGGAAGTATATCCGCCATAGTAAGATTCTTACCCGTAAAATGATTGTAGTAAACGGCGGGAGCGTTACCGAAAATCGAGCCGTAAACGAGTCCCCAGATAAAGGTTGATATTCCGCAGTATTCAAAGAGCTTTAAATTATTTCTCATACTCTTTTCAGGGCGGAATTTCTTTATCATTATTGCGCACGCAAGGAACATAAGAAGTCCGTAGCCCGCGTCGGAGAACATCATTCCGAAGAAGAAATAAAAGAAGAACGCAAGCACGGGGGTAGGGTCGATATCCTCGGCGCCAGGGGAGGCGTACATAGTAACGATTCCCTGAGCAGGCTCTGAAAACCTATTGTTTTTAAGCTTTACAGGGGCGTTTTCGTCTGCGTCCTCAAATTCAAGAATACATCCGTCGACTCTGTCGCAAATCATTTTGAGCTTTTCTTCATCCTCTTCGGGGATATATCCCGTGAATACGACCGTGTGATCTGAGTGTTCAAGCGAGCTTATAGCCTTGTATTTATCGGCTCTTATCGTGAAATAGTCGCTGACTCTCTTTATTTCGTCTCTGTTATCTGCAAGTGACTTGATATCCTCGTCAGCCTTCTGGGTTTCATAATCAAGTTCGCTGAGACGTTTTCTTAAAGCGTCAGTCTCTTCCTTCGGCTCGCCCCTGCACTGAAGCGGGGGATATGAAAATCCCGAAGCGCGGAGAAGCCCTTCAGCCTCAGCCTTCTGCTTTTTCGGTACGAAGAGCGTAAAGCAGGTCATTTCTCTTGACGAGTAGATAATCTCGAATTCAAAAACAAGCTCGGGCTTTGAAGCGAGAAGCTCCGCGAGCTCCTTATCGCTCATTTCCTTCGGGAGCGAGCCTGTTATTACCGCCGTCATTTCCGTATCGTCAAGAGACATCGGAATATCAAGCTTTTCCCACGGCTCAAGCTGAGCAATCGCCGTATTGATTCTTACCTTTTCGGCGGCATTATCCGTTTTCGTTTTATCAAGAGCTATTATCCTGTTGCAGATTTCGACTACGTTGTCCGCTCTGTCGGCTATCTCGCCGATTTCGTCGGGGTCAATTTCGCGGCGTCCCGCAAATGAGGATAGTAACGAGGTCTTTTCGGGTACTGCGCTATCAAGAATTTTAAGCGCTTTTTCGGCGTTATTGGCGTAACGCTCAAATACCTGCTGCCTTGACGTGCAGTCAATCTTCTTAAAGCCCTCGTACGGCTCTTTAGAGAAGGATAGCTCGGCTATTGAGCTGTCCTGCAAATGCTCAATCAGAAATTTTCTGTCCCTTCGCAAAGCTACAATAGTAAAACTTTTCATTTTAAGCTTTGCCACAGTTTATCACCTCACTTATTTAGTCAGTCAGCCTTTTCAGAAAAGCCTTTCAACCGCCGCTTTTATTACCTCAGCGCGGTTTCCCTCGGCAGTCCAGGCGGTATCCGAGACGATTTTTTCAGCGGATTTAAGCGCGTCGCTGTTAATTGCGTCGCAACTCTGCCTGACCTCGCCGAGAAGCTTTTCAGCTTCAAGTGAGGCGCTTTCTTTTTTTGACTTTATAATATTTTCAGCCTCGGCGTTTGCGTCGTCTTCGATTTGTTTCGCTCGGGCTTTAGCGTCTGCGACAATCTTTGTGCATTCGCTTTCAGCCTTTGAAACCATATCTAATATTTCCTTAGCCATATATGCCTCCTAAAATATTATTCTAATATTATAATATACATTTTTTATATACAAAAGTCAAAAGAAAGCCGTCAGTTAATTAAAACTGTACGGCTTTTGTAATATTTAGTTATTAATTTGTAATTTTTAAATTTAAAGATGATTTTATCAGTCAATCTCAATCTTAAAGCAAACGGGCTTATCGCTCTTATATCCGTTAGTGTATATAATCATTTCTTTACTGTTTCTTTCAAATTTAAGTTCTTCGCCCGTTTCGAGAAGCGTTACGGATTTGACTATAAAATCATGCTCCTTCGGTTTAAGAAACGCCTTGATTTTCGGGTTTCTTCCCGAGCATTTCATCTGAAAAGCGTAAATATAACCGTCTTTGTATGTAAATCGGAAATCCTTATCGGTATAATGCTTTTCCTCATTATCCTTAAAGAAGCCGCCCTCGTTGTTCGTTTTGCCCTCGCCGAACTGTTTCCAGAAGGTCGTCCCGTAAATACCCTCGCCGTTTTTTTCCATCCATTCGCCTATTTCAAGGAGAACCTTGGTTTCCTGCTCGGTAATAGTTCCGTCGGGTTTAGGTCCAACGTTGAGGAGAAGCATTCCGTTTTTACTTACGATATCTATCATATCGCGGATTATCTGCCGCGAATTCTTGAATCTGTTTGCTTTTGTATATCCCCAAGAATACTTGCCGATAGCGGTATCGGTCTGCCACGGAACGGGGGATATATCCGTAAGCGCGCCGCGCTCAACGTCAAAGGTTGCTACCGTCGGCGGAAACGCCTGATGCTTGTAGTTTATTGTTACCTCCTTGCCCCATTCCTCGGCTCTGTTATAGTAGTAAGCGCAAATCTTTTTTAAGTAGGGCTTGAAGGAGTGATTGTGAATCCACCAGTCAAAGTATATAATTGACGGCTGTAATTTATCTATAAGCTCACAGGTTCTTACCATCCAGTCGCAAAGCCACTCCTCGCTCGCTCCTACGCCGTAGGTGTCCTCGGTTGAGGGCGTCATACTGCGTCCCGAAAGCTCCTTCATATCAACGGCGGGGCCGTAAAAATCAGCGTACTTTTCGTCGTTAATATCGCTGTCGTATCCGCGCCCCGGGTTCATAAAGAAATAGTGCTCCGCTCTGTGGCTTGAAGCGCAGAAGGTAAGCCCTTCCTTTTCGCAGGCAGCCTTAATTTCAGCGATTACGTCGCGGCAGGGTCCCATTTCCTTCGCGTTCCAGCGGTTAAACTCGGTATCGTACATCGCGAATCCGTCGTGGTGCTCGCATACGGGCGTAACGAATTTAGCGCCAGCTTTTTTAAAGAGGTCAACCCACTTTTCCGCGTCGAATTTTTCACCTTTAAAATCGGGAATAAAATCCTTATAACCGAATTCGCTCTGTTTTCCGTATACTCTGAGATGATGATAGTATTCGCGCGATTCCTTGTTATACATATTTCTTGAATACCATTCGTTACCGAAGGCGGGAACGCTGTATATACCCCAGTGAATAAAGATTCCGAACTTGTCGCGGTAGTACCACTCGGGCGTTTTATGATTTGAAAGCGACTGCCAGTTATCCTTGTATTTTCCGTTTTCAATAACTGATTCTATCTGCTTAACATACTCTTTTTGAGTCATATAACCCCTCCCGTATTATTCATAGTTTTATTTTATCATAATAGCTGCTGCTATACAATAAAAATATTTTGACAAGAGTTCAGATATGAAATATAATGATATTAACAAAAATTAAGGAGATTAATATGAAAATTGTTATAGGCTCGGATAAATCGGGCTATCCGCTCAGAAAAGAGCTTGAAAAACATCTCACCGAAAAAGGTATTGAGCTTACAGTTTACGGACCTAAAAGCGAGGACGAGGCGGTTCCGTTTTACGAGGTTGCGCCGCTTGCCGCAAAGGATATACAGGAGGGAAGGGCTGACCTCGGAATACTTATCTGCGGAACGGGAATGGGAATGTCCCAGGTCGCAAACAAGTTCAAAGGTATCCGTGCCGCAGTAGTTGAAAGCACCTACGGTGCAAAGATGTGCAGAATTATAAACGACTCGAATATTCTCTGTATGGGAGGCTGGATGATAGCAAAGGAGCTCGGAATCCAGATGACCGAGGAGTTTTTAAACGCCGAGTTCACCGTAGGCGTTGAGGAGTGGCGCAAGGCGTGGCTTGAAAACGCAAAAAAGGAATTCATTAAGCTTGAAGAGAATATTTAAAACAGGGCGCGCCCTGTTTTTTTGTTTTTGATAGTGTTTTTCATAAAATGTAAATATATTATTAACTGAGAACTTTTTATTTACAAAATTCGAAAATTAATATATAATTGAATTGTTAAAATAAGGGTAATTATACCCAAAAAACGTTTTAATTCTGAAAGGAGAAAATTTATGGGACTTATCAGAGCAGGCGCAGGAGCCTTAGGCGGAACACTCGCTGACCAGTGGAAGGAATTCTTCTACTGTGACAGTATCGACAAAGAGGTTCTCTTAGTTAAAGGTGAAAAGAGAACGGGCTCACGCTCATCAAACACAAAAGCAAGCGATAATATTATTTCCAACGGCTCGGGAATCGCCGTAGCTGACGGACAGTGTATGATTATCGTTGAACAGGGTAAGATTGTTGAAATGTGCGCTGAGCCGGGCGAGTTTACATACGATACCTCAACCGAGCCGAGCATTTTTACGGGTAATCTTAAGGACAGTATCAAACAGTCCTTTGAAACCCTCGGAAGACGTTTTACCTTCGGCGGCGATACCGCTAAGGACCAGAGAGTTTACTATTTTAATACTAAAGAAATTCTCGACAATAAGTTCGGTACGCCGAATCCGATTTTATTCAGAATTGTTGATTCAAAAATCGGTCTTGATATGGAAACCGACCTTCGCTGCAGCGGCGTTTATTCATATGTTATAAGCGACCCGATTACCTTCTATACAAAGGTTTGCGGTAACGTAACTAACGAATACAGAAGAGAAGAGATTGACGGTCAGCTTAAAACTGAATTCGTTGACGCACTTTCTCAGGGACTCGGCGCTCTTTCGGCTCTTGAGCTTCGTCCGAGCCAGATTCCCGCTCATACAAACGAGCTCAAGGACGCTATGAACGAAGCCCTTAAATCAGACTGGGCTGAGGCAAGAGGACTTGAAATTGTTAAGATAGCGCTCAATCCTGTTGTAATGAACGAAGAGGACGCAGAGTATCTCAAGAAGTATCAGCGCGGCGCAGCTGCGGGAAGAAATCCCGGTATGGCAGGCGGCGTATATCTTGAGAACGTCGGCGAGGGTATCCGCGGCGCAGGTAATAACCCAAACGGCTCGGCTAACGGCTTTGTAGGCGTTGGTATGGGTATGGGCGTTGCAGGCGGCGGAGTTAACGCAGCAACCGAATTATTCAATATGGGACAGCAGAGCGCTCCCGCGGCTGAAGGCTGGTCATGCCCCAAGTGTAATACTCAGGCTACGGGTAAATTCTGTCCGAACTGCGGAACGGCTAAACCCGAAGTTAACGCAGCAGGCGGCTGGACCTGTTCATGCGGCGCCGTAAATCAGGGCAATTTCTGCGCTAACTGCGGTAAGCCGAAGCCGGGCGCTGAATATAAGTGTAATAAGTGCGGCTGGGTTCCCGACGACCCGAAGAATCCGCCTAAATTCTGTCCGCAGTGCGGCGACCCGTTCGACGACAGCGACAGAGTATAAGCTGAGTAGCCTTGATTCACTTATCTGAGAGGTAAAGTAAATGGCTGAATTATTTCAATATAAATGTAAAAACTGCGGCGGTGCTCTGGAATTCAACACCGCCGAGCAGAAGCTGAAATGTCCCTTCTGTGATTCGGTATTTGAAATTTCGGATTATCAGAAAAACGACGAAAAGCTCGATACTCAGGAGGCTGACCTTCCTCAGGGCGACCCCGAAAGCGCTATGGCTCCCGACGAATTCAACTGGGATTCCGACGCGCAGGACTGGAACGGGGAAGAGGACGGAGTTTCCGTATTCGTGTGTAAGTCCTGCGGAGGCGAAATTGTCGGCGACGAGAATACCGCCGCCACCTCCTGTCCGTACTGCGGAAATCCCGTAGTAATGAGCGGAAGGCTTTCGGGCGTGTTGAAGCCTGATTTCATTATTCCTTTCAAACTCGACAAGAGAGCCGCTAAGGAAAAACTGAAGGAATATGTAAGTTCAAAGAAATTTGCGCCAAACGCCTTTAAGAGTAACAACAAGCTTGAAGAAATTAAGGGAATATACGTTCCGTTCTGGCTCTTTGATTCGGATATAAGCGCTTCAGTTCAGTATCAGGGAACTAAGGTAAGAACCTGGTCTGACAAAAAGTACGATTATACCGAAACAAGTTATTACAGCATTTTCCGTTCGGGCGATATGAGCTTTGAAAACGTTCCCGTTGACGGCTCGACTAAAATGCCCGACGACCTTATGGAATCTATCGAGCCCTTTAATTTCGGCGAAGCTGTTGATTTTAAAACGGCGTATTTTGCGGGCTATCTTGCCGATAAGTACGACGTCGATATGCCCACAAGTATTCCGAGAGCTAATCAGAGAATTAAAAACAGCGCCGACGCTGTAATGAGAGGTACGGTAAACGGTTATTCCTCGCTTACAACTCAGTATAATTCCGTACAGTTAAAACGCGGTATTTCAAAGTATGCGCTTTATCCCGTATGGCTTCTTAATACTAAGTATAACGGCGAAACATATACCTTTGCCATGAACGGACAGACGGGAAAATTCGTAGGTAATATCCCCGTCGATAAAGGTAAGCTCGCAGGGCTCTTCTGCGGCGTAACGGCAGGACTTACAGTCGCCGTATACGTTGTCGGAAGACTTCTCGGACTTTTATAAGGAGGTGCGGTTATGAAAAGAATTATTAGTTTTTCAGTAGCGTTTATACTCCTTTTAATGTATGCAGTCCCCGTATTTGCTACGGACGGACACGACCCGAGAGTAGTCGATAACGCCGAGCTTCTCACTCAGTCCCAGATTGAGGAATTAACCGAAAAGGTTGACGAAATAAGCGAAAGACAGCAGCTTGACGTCGTAATCGTTACTACGAATTCCATCGACGGAAAATCGCCTATGGCGTATGCCGACGATTATTACGATTATCATAATTACGGCTACGGCGCAAATAAGGACGGAGTTCTCCTTCTTCTCAGTATGGAAGACAGAGACTGGTGGATTTCTACCACAGGTTACGGAATTACCGCCTTTACCGACGCGGGCATTCAGCTTATAGGTAATGAGATAGTACAGTATCTCAGCTCGGGCGATTATTTCGGAGGCTTTAAGCTCTTTGCCGATGAGGCTGACCGCTTTATCACTAAGGCGAGAACCGACAAGCCCTACGACGTAGGAAATCTTCCGAAGGCGAAGAAAAAGCTCTTTGACGCAAAAGCAGCTTTAATCTCTCTTGTTATTGCAGCAGTAATTGCGTTTGTTGTTATATTATCAATCAAATCAAAATATAAGCCCGTAAAATTCCAGCCCAACGCTTCGGACTATCTTGTCAGCGATTCGTTCAATCTCACGGGAGCCTTTGATAATTTCCTTTATTCAAATGTTTCAAAGACCGCGAGAAGCGACAGCAGCTCGTCGGGCGGAAGCTCAACGCACAGCGGCTCGTCAGGTACAAGTCACGGTGGCGGCGGCGGAAAGTTTTAAGAGGTGATTATATGATTATAACATTGAATTCACTTCCGAAATCAGCTCAGGAAATGAGAGAAACTGCCGATTTATCCTCGCCGTTTAATACCGCAGCTCTTGCTATAGCGGCGCTTATGAATTTTGACGCCAATCCCGATTCGGCTTTTGAAATGCTCAACGTTCTTAAAGGGCCCGAGCCTCTTTCGCCGTTTCAGATGCAGTTTATCCGCGAAAGACTAAGCGGAAAAATGTATGTAGTACGTTCTTATTTCAAGGGAGCAACCCCTGAAAACAACTATTCTGTTTCAGCTCCGTATGAAATTGAGGTAAACGAAAATCCTTATTCTTATCAGAACGAGGGCTACGCAACGCTCTGGCTCACCTCCTCGGGAGCCGATAACCCGAGACCGATTTCGCTTCGCAAGAAGCCGAGCACGGGCGAATGGTTCCTCTGGGGCGATATAACATATCTTTCGGATATAAGAATTCCGACTGAACAGGACCCCTGGGCATAAAAAATTACAGTTCCCTGAAATACGGGAGCTGTTTTTTCTTTACAAAATCAAAAATAAGTATATAATTATAGGTGAGGGGAGTGAAGAATATGACTACGGGTAAAAAGATAATAGCCGCTTTTACAGCCCTTACGGGAGCTGCCGTAACTACGGCTGGCGTTATGTTCGCGGGCTTTATGCATTATTTAAACCGCCCCGAGCGTTATACTCCGCTTCCCGTTAAAAGAAACGACGTTGAGCTTATTGCTCACAGGGGAATGAGCTCCC
>CAMVRG010000045.1 GCA_947169815.1 uncultured Clostridia bacterium
GTCCTTCGGGATTTTCGCGTACCATTCGGGAGTATTGCAGTCAATATTAAGCGAGATTAAATCGTGCATACCCTGAGCCGAGAAGAGGAAGCCGCAGTATTTATCGTCGATATATTTATCAACTATCGAAGCGTCTCTTGTAAGCCAGTCAAACGGAGTTCTTCCCTCGAAGCCCTTTCCGTATGCGCCGAAAGCGGTCTTATCAAGGAGCTTGCTCTTATGCTTGCTTCCCTTGATTTTAGCAACTAAGCCCGCAAGCGTTTTGCCTACGCCCGCTATCGGGTTAGCGTCGCCCGTACCCATATAAATTGCGCCTTCAAAGCCCTCATCGGGATATTCAGCCGTAAAGCAGCGGCAGATAAACGAGCCCATTGAATGGCCCATAACAACGAGCTTCTTGTCGGGATTTTCCTCTTTTGCAATATCAAAATTCTTCTTTAAATCGAGAATCAGACCCTTGTAGCCGTCTTTGTCGCCGAACCAGCCGCTGTCGGTAAAGTCTGCGTTAGACTTTCCGTGATTAGCCATATCGTGCATATAAACGGCGATGCCGTTACTGTTAAGATACTCAATAAAGCCGAGGTATCTTTCCTGATGCTCAGCCATACCGTGATGAATTACAAGAACGGTATCGTAACTTTCGGGAAGGTAGGCGCAGCCGTAGATTTCGCAAACGCCCGTATTTGACGGGAAGGTGTATTCCTTTTTCATAAATATCACTCCATATAATAAATTTATGGGCGGATATTATCCGCCCGTTTTGTTTAGATTATTCAGCCTCTTCTTCGGGCTGGTCAGCCGTACAGTGCGGGCACTTTGTAGCTTCTATATCAATTTCGCTCTTACAGAAGGGACAGGTCTTGGTTGTAACCTCTTCCTCTTCCTCCTCTTTCTTTTTGCTGATAGCCTTAGCCTTGTTGGCTGACTTCACGATAAGGAAGATGATGAAAGCGATAATGATAAAGTTGATGATAGCCGAAATGAACTTACCGAAATCAAGAGTCTGTCCTTTTACAACGATTGCAAGACCTACGTCTGTACCGCCGAACATAGCGATAAGGGGATTAATAAGGTTTTCAATAAGTGCGTCAACGATGGTCTTGAAAGCACCGCCGATGATAACGCCTACTGCGAGGTCGAGCACGTTGCCCTGAGCAATAAACTCTTTAAATTCTGCAAAAAACTTCTTCATTTTTCCTTCTCCTTTTTTATTGTCAGTTTTTAACTACTACATTTTACCACATTATTCCGCTAAAATCAAATGCAGGAATAAACTTTTTTTCCGAAGATGAAAGATTTTGTGTAAAAATGTTCTCAAATCCCTTGTTTACCGTGTAGTTAACTACCTTTTCGTACTCTCGTTTTGTTATTTTCCTGTTTATTTCGGAATACGTCTCAAGCTCTCCGCAGGGAACGTACTGAGACATAAGCGAAATGTATCTTTCTCTGTAATTATCCGCGAGGTAATCGAGGATTTTAAGACTCTGATTTGTATTTGACGGTAAAACGAGATGGCGTATAATCACGCCCTTTTTCATCATACCGCTATTATCGAATTCGTCCCCGGGGAGCTGGCGGCACATCTCCTTAATAGCCGCCTTTGCCGTCTCGGGATAGTTTTCGGCTTTACTGTAACGCTTCGCCCGTTCTCCGCTTATATACTTGAAATCAACAAGATAAATATCAACGAGACCTTCAAGCGCCTTCAGCGTTTCAACGCTTTCGTATCCCGAGGAATTATATACAATCGGAACGGGGAAGCGCCGTTTTTTCAGAACCTCAGCAAGCTGAAGCGCATAGTGGGTAGGCGTTACAAGATTAATGTTTTGAGCGCCCTGAGAAATGAGCCTTTCAAATATATCGCCAAGGCGCTCTTCGCTTATTTCAACGCCCTTGTTTTCTTTAGTGATTTCATAGTTCTGACAGTAAACGCAGCCGAGATTACATCCGCTGAAAAATACTGTCCCGCTTCCGTTTTTACCGCTTATGCACGGTTCTTCCCAGAAGTGCAGCGCCGCCCTCGCAACACGAAAAGCACCCGGACTTTTACAGTACCCGAGCGCGTTTTCTCTGTCAATATTACATTTTCGCGGACATTGATTACAAATCATAATAGCTCTTTATAAATTTCGTTTTTCTTAAATGGCGTAGAGGATGCAATTTCCTTAGCTGCGGCGTTAATGCTCATACCGCCCTCAACGAGCCTGTTCGCCATTTCAACCGCCTCGTCAAGCGTAATGCTCTGCGCCTCTTTCTTTTTACCTTCAAGGATAAGCACGAATTCGCCCTTCGGGGGAATCTCGCCGTACTTTTCAACCGCGTCGTTAACCGTAGTGCGTATAACCTCCTCGTGGAGCTTTGTTATCTCGCGCACAAGGGCGATATTTCTGTTTCCGAAATACTTTGAAAAATCCTTAAGGGTGTTCAGCAGCTTGTGAGGCGCCTCGTAAAAGACCATAGTACGCTTTTCGTTTTTCAGCTCTTCAAGGTGCTCGTAGCGTGATTTTTTTGCCACGGACAGGAATCCCTCAAAGGTAAAGCGTCCCGTCTCCATACCCGAAAGCGCGAGTGCCGTAGTAAGCGCCGTAGCCGAGGGAACGGACTCAACCCGTATCCCTCTTTCGTGACAGAGGCGTACCAAATCCTCGCCGGGGTCTGATATAGCTGGCATACCCGCGTCGGTAACTATCGCGCAGGTTTCTCCGCCGAGTATTCTGTCGGTAATTATTTCGCCTCTTTCGCGCTTGTTGTGCTCAAAATAGCTTACCATTTCTTTTTTTATACCGAAATGATTGAGCAGCTTCAGCGTAACTCTCGTATCCTCGGCGGCTATGAAGTCAACCGAGGAGAGCGTTTCAACCGCTCTCGGCGAAAAATCGCCGAGATTTCCTATAGGCGTTCCGACTATAAAAAGCTTTCCTGAATTACTCAAAATAATATACTCTCGTTTCGTAAGGTCTTGTTTTAAAGCCGTTGTTCTGAACGGTCAGATTCTTGTAGTTACAGAGAATCGGCATACCCTCATCAAGGTTAAAGCCCTTTGGGGCCTCAAACGCAACGTTTTCTTCCGTAAAGGAATTGATTACAAGAAGGCGCTTGCCCTTGTAATTTCTCTCATATACAAAGAGTTTGTCGCTGTTTTTGTAATGCTCCTTGAAGTCGCCCCAGATTGCAACCTCGTTTTCCTTCTTGAATTTAATTAACGCCTTGTAGTGATTTAAAATTGAATCGGGGTCGTTCATTTCCTTTTCGGCGTTTATTTCGGGATAATTTTTATTAACGGGGAACCAGGGAGTACCCGTCGTAAAGCCTGCGTTTTCGCTGCCGTCCCACTGAACGGGAGTACGGCAGTTATCCCTCGTTGATTTAACCGCGTTTTCCCACGCCTTTTCCTTTTTCATATGCACCTTTTCGGTAAATACCTTGTAGTTGTTCTTTACGAAAACGTCGGCGTAGTCGTCGATTGAGTCAAGGCGGGTGTTGAGCATACCGATTTCCTGTCCCTGATAGATGAACGGAGTACCCTGCTGAAGCATATACATATTGGCGAGCATCTTGCCCGATTCGGTTCTGTATTTCTCGCTTCCGTAACGGGAAATTACTCTCGGGTGGTCGTGGTTTTCGATATAAAGCGTGTTCCACGCCTTGCCGTTAACCTGCTCCTGCCACGCCGAAAAGCCCTTCTTCATACGCTTGAGATTGAACGGGCGCTGAAGAAAGTCGATTAAAAACGCGTCGGCGTCGATATGCTGAAAATGGAACATAAGGTCAAGCTCTTTATTGCCCTCGCTTATATATTTAAGCGCCTTTTTCGGAGTCATCATCGGCGCTTCGCCTACGGTAAAGCAGTCGTATTCGTCGGTAACCGCGCGGTATTCCCTGAGATATTCGTGAATATGCGGACCGTCCATATACTTTTCTATACCCGTAGCCGTCGGAAGAGGGAAGCCGTTAGGCAAGCCCTCAGCCTTTGAAATAAAGGTTATTACGTCCTCGCGGAAACCGTCAACCCCCATATCGAGCCAGAAGCGCATAATCTCCTTAACCTCTTCGCGTACCTTCGGGTTGTCGTGGTTAAGGTCGGGCTGTTTAGCGGCGAAGATATGCATATACCATTCGCCGAGCGCCCTGTCGTATTCCCACGCCTTGCCCTCGAATACGGAAAGCCAGTTGTTGGGAGGCTTCTTTTCGCTTTTGCCCTTGCGCCAGAAATAGTAATCGTGATAGGGCGAGGACTTGTCGTGCGATTTAATAAACCATTCGTGCTCGTCAGAGGTGTGATTTACAACGAGGTCCATTATTACCTTGATTCCTCTCTTGTGCGCCTCGTCGAGTACCTTTTTGAATAAATCAAGGTCGCCGTATTCGGGATGAATATTGCGGTAATCGGCAATATCATAGCCGAAATCGGCGTTAGGCGAAGGATAAAGAGGGGAAAACCAGATGCAGTTTATCCCTAAATCCTTAAGATAATCGAGCTTTGAGAGAACGCCCTCAAGGTCGCCTATTCCGTCGCCGTTTCCGTCGCAGAAGGAACGCGGCCATATCTGATAAACAATAAGAGTTTTGTACCATTCGTTATTGAATTTCGCCATAATTTTACCCCCTTTGTTATAATAGTAAGTATATCATACCTTAACATAATTGTAAATGATAACAAATCTATATTTTTCTTGACAAACCGTATCCGTTTATTATAAAATGTGAAAGCGCAAAAAAACATTTACCCTACGAGCTGTAACTCAGTTTGGCTAGAGTGCTTGCTTTGGGTGACGAAACCGACCGCTCGCAGTGCGAGAAGAAGGGAGGTTGAGGAAGCGCAGCAAAACAGAGTAATGGAAGCGGTAGCTTACAGTACGACAATTTTGCAAGAGGGCGAGCAAAGCAAACAGGGAAAAGAGAATAAACAACGAGGTGTAACTCAGTTTGGCTAGAGTGCTTGCTTTGGGTGACGAAATCGACCGCTCGCAGTGCGAGAAGAAGGGAGGTTGAGGAAGCGCAGCAAAACAGAGAAATGTAAGCGGGAGCTTACAGTACGACAATTTTGCAAGAGGGCGAGCAAAGCAAAAGAGAAAAAAAGAATAAATAACGAGGTGTAACTCAGTTTGGCTAGAGTGCTTGCTTTGGGAGCAAGATGCCGCAGGTTCAAGTCCTGTCACCTCGACCAACAGGACGGGTTTTCCAACCCGTCCTTAACTTATGTCAAAATCCCCCAAAACCGCTTAAACAGTGGTTTTGAGGGATTTCTTAATTTTACTTGAGATTACTTGAGATTGCCTCAGATTCGTTGAATTGCAACATAGTTGCAACAGATTAATCCAATAATTAAGGCGCGGATTGCTCCGCGCCTTTTGTGATAATTATTTAACCGTAACTTTAATTGCTTTCGCGGTTCCGTTATTTGAATAAACAAATACGGTTGCCGTGCCTTTTCCTACCGCCTTTATTTTTCCGCTCTTCGTTACTTTTACAACCGCTGTATTGGTTGATTTGTATCGGAATTTTGCAACGTGGTTTACGGCTTTTTTGCTCTTATCGGCAAGTACAAGCTTTGCTTTAATCTTTGCGGTTTTGCCTTTCTTAAGGCTGAACTTCGCTTTCTTAACCGTTATCTTCTGAACGTTTGAGAATTTACCCTTTGCGCCCGCGATATGGAAGGTAGGAGTTTTAAAGATTTTCTTCCACTTTCCGTTTTTCTTCTTCTGCGCTACTATGTAAACCTTTACGTTTCTCTTCGGGTTCAGCTTTTTGCCGTAAAGCTTTTTAATTTCGTACTTTGTAACCTTACCGCTTACGGTTTTAATCTTCTTGTACTTATACGTATGATTCTTATCACAGTACGCGGCATAGATTACATATCTCTTTGCACCGGGCACCTTGCCCCACTTGACAATTACCGAGCTGTCTGTTGATTCACCGTCAACGCCTGCGATAAATTCCGCTTTAGCCTTTTCCTTTGCCGCAGTTGCCTCTTCAGCCTTTTCTTCGGCAAGCGCCTTTTCAGCTTCCGTCAGCTTTTCAACCGTTTCCTGCGTTACCTTCGCCTTTTGGTCGTCGGTAAGAGAATCATAAGCCTCGCGCGCTTTTTTAATCGCTGCTTCGTCGGCGGTGGTGATTTCTTTCTTTTCGGGAAGCGCGTTAATCATATCCGTTACCGCTTTTGCCGCAGCCGTATCAGCCGCGTCCTTATCCGCCGCTTCTGCTTCGGCTTTCAGCGTATCGTCAACCGCACCGCAGACCGTACAGGTAAAGCGCTCGTCGCCCTGAGTTCCGTACTTATGACCGGGGGCGTCAATATCTTCAATGGTCCTTACCTGCGTTTTAAATCCGGGACCGGTAAAGACTGCCGTGTAGGTCGTTTCGCCTTTTTCCGTGCAGGTCGGAGCTTTTGTCTCCTCCGCCGCTGCGTTAACCGTTTCGGTTTCGATATGGGAGGATACTCTCGTGCAGACGCGCTTCGCTTCGCATTTCCACGCGGAACCGTCCTGCTCCCAGGAATATGACACAGCGCCCCAGTCATGATTTAACGCGTCAGTATAATCTCCGTTGAAGGTGTTGCCGCAGATACTGCAGCGGTAAACGGTGTATCCCTGCTCCGTACAGGTCGGGTCTATGGTTTCTTCCTTAACATAAAGCGAATGATTCAGCTCAACGCCCTGCGCCGTAACGGATACAATTACATATCCCTTCACAGCGTCGCAGTCAATCTGCGTTGCCGTTTTTGCGCCTTCAAGCGCGGTGACGGTAAGTCCTGACACACCGGAAGTATATCTCCAGATGTTTACCGTGCTGTCAAAAGCGTTTTCGGCAACGGTGCAGCCTGCGGGAACAAAAACATCCGTTAAGTCCGCCGCTCCGCTGAACGCGCCCTCGCCTATACTTGTGACGTTTTCGGGGATAAGAACATCGTTGATGCCGCCTATTCCGCTGAACACACCGCTTCCGATTCCGGTTACTCCGGGCGAAATAACGATACTTTCAACATTGAGCCTGTATACGCCGCCGTCAACCGGAGAAGGATTATTATCCGTATTGCTGTAATTATAGGTAACGCCCGTGCCCGATAGCGTAAGCACGCCGTCTTCAAGCAGATAATTAACGTTTTCGCCGATTTTGCCTTCTTTTACGGTTTTGAATTCACCGCTGACGGTCTTTGTATTATAGTTTTCGTTTTTCAAATATTCCGCAGTATAGGAGTAGGTCTTTCCGTAGGTAAGCTCATCAAGCTTAACGGTTGCTTTGCCGTCATATTCATAATTAAGCCAGCGGGTCGGTTTTTCTGGTGCATTATTGCCTGAGCCGTTCTTAGCTCCGCTGATAGTTCCCGAACCGTTATTAAGCGTTACCTCAACCTGCTTTGAGCCGACCGTTACCTTTGCTGTGCCCTCTGCGTTTGATTTAAGCTGTATTTCCGTTTTATTGGTATTTACAACACGGCTTTCGGTTGAAGCGGAAAAGTCCGGGTCAGCCTTGTTTACCGTAAAATCTGCGCTGACGGTTTCGGCGTTATAGTTGGGATATATTACGGTGCCGTCTGAGCTTTCGGGTTTGAAATCAAAGGTCAGCGTGTAATCACCGCTGTTAAGGCCAGTGATATCGTATATTATCTTGCCGTCGTTTTTATGAGCCGCTTCGTCGTCGTCATCGTCATACTGATTGTCATTGTGAACCGGATAAAGAACTTCAATTGTTTCATTCGGCATGCCCGACAGCGATAAAACAGCGCTTCCCCGTATATTCTCCGGCACCTCAATTTCCGCATAAACAATTTCACCGTATGCGGTTTCGGGAACTGTTATTTTAAAATTCGGGTCTGCTCTGCCGACGGTAAAGGGCTTTCTGCAATTAAGTCTTGATATATATTTACCCGTACCCCTGGTAGCGGTATATCTTACGTTGACATAATATTTTCCGGATTCAAGAGGAGTCTTTAACTCAGCGGGGTTGGTTATCCCTTCGTTCAAATCGTCGGGATAGGATATACTTCCCGTCATTATATCGCTTTCGGGACCGTCTTCAATGTCCACACCGCCGATTATTTCATTGCCGTTTTCATCGAAAACATAAAAAATTGCGGCTTCTGTGACACCTGCATCCTCGGTAGGCTTGTTCTTAGGGCATTTTACCGTGATTGCCGTTGATTCGCCGTAAACAGTATCGCTTACCGTTACGTCAAAAAGCGGAATTTCAGGACGGACATTATATAATTCATACGGCCTTGAAAAATCAGCGGCTTTTGTTACAGCATCCCACTGACTCTCAGTGCCGACATAATCAAAGGAGCAATTGCTGTTTTTAACCGCGCCTTCATTAATCGCTGCAACAGTGCCGGGTACAATTAACTCGTAAAGATTAGGCATATTGCAGAAAGAGTAGGCGCCGATACTTGTGATACCGTCGGCAATATCAATACTGTCAACCTCGGTATTGCCGTCAAACGGTGATTCGCCCTCGGCGTAATCGTACATATTTCCGAATCCGATGATATTCAGTATTGTTCCCTCATCTGAATAGCAGTAATAAGCGGTTTTGCCGCAGTTTTTCGTATCGTAATGCCATGCTGCGTCTGTAAACCATCTATTGTACGTGCTGTTGATTGTCATATTGCTTTTATCAGCTTCGCTTCCGTAATAATAAACGTCGGTCAGGGAGGTGCAGCCCATAAAAGCGCTGTCTCCGACGCTTGTAACGCTTTTGGGAATAACAACGTATTTTAAACCATAACAATATAAGAATGTCTCTGACTCTATACTTGTTACTCCGTCCGGAATGGTTATGCTTTTCAGCTTCTGCCAGTTAGTGAATGCGTTTGCTCCGATATGTCTGACGCTATCCGGGAGCGTAACGCTCTCAATTTTGTAAAAATAGGTAAGAGCGGATTCGCCGATTTTTGTTAACCCCTCGGGGAGCGATATGCTTTCGACATTAATGCAGCAATCGAACAGATGATTCCCCAAGCCGGTGACGCCGCTTTCCACAATGATGTTTTTAATATCTCTGTTATCATAGAACGGGGAATTACAATCCGGGTCTGCCTCAATATCATAAGTATAATCCCATGTGTCGCCCGTGCCGGAAAGCGTAAGCGTTTCACCGTCAAAAAAATATGAAACATTATCGCCGCACTTGCCCGACTGACAGTTATAATGCCATGTTGCATTTGTAAAATAATTGTTGTACGAGCTGCTGATTGTCATATTGCTTCTGTCAGCTTCGCTTCCGTAATAATAAACGTCGGTCAGGGAAGTGCAGTTATAAAAAGCCCTGTCTCCGATGCTCGTAACACTGAAAAAATGTACCATACTCTATACTTGTTACTCCGTCGGGAATAGCTATGCTCTTCAGCGAATGCCAGTTGGAAAACACACCGGAGCCAATACTTGTTACACTGCTCGGAATAGTAATATTCTCTATTATGCTAAAATAGTTTAAAGCGCCTTCGCCGATTTTTGTTAACCCCTCGGGTAGCGATATGCTTTCGACATCATAGCAGCAAAAGAACAGATAATCCCCCAAGCCGGTGACACCGCTTTCCACATTGATAGTTTTAATATCCCTGTTTCCAAAGAACGGGGACTCACATTGCGGGTCTGCATGAGAATCAAAAGTATAATCCCATGTGTCGCCCGAGCCGAAGATAACGAGGTTTTCGTTATTATCGCCGGTTACGCGGTAATATGCGCTGTCGCCGCATTTGGGGCACACCTCAAGGTAGCCCTCTTCCCTATCGGAATCAAATTCGCTGTCGCCGGGATATGTTGCGGAAACGCTGTATTTGTCAGGTTCAAAACCGGGTGCTGTTAACTGCGCCTTTCCGTCATTAATCGGCGAGTAATATGCCGAGTCGCCTATATTGAAAAGAATAATGCCCGTTGCATTTTTATCTACGCTCGCTTTAAGCACGACGTCGTTTCCGTAGCCGATGTATTCGTCATATTCAAAAGTAAGCGAAGGGTCTTTTTTTGTCACTCTGTTTACGGAAAGACCGACTGCGTCAGGGTCAGCCGCAAACACGGAAAACGGCATTACCGAAAAAGCGGAAAACGCCATAATGAGTGATAATAAGATTGATAAAGCTTTTTTCATAGTATCAATTCCTTTCAAAAAAGAATAGAGTTATGCTGATTTTAATATATCACATAAATTATAAATTGTAAATAAAAAGTACAGCCGAAATTCCCGGCTGTACGGTTAATCAAAATGTCTTTCGCTGCACCATTTTAGAAAGGCGGATTTCAGCACCTTGTAATTTTTACCGATTTTTAGTCCTGGGAAATCGTCACGGTAAAACAGCGAGCGCGCCGTAGGCACAGAGCAGTCCATCGCCTTTGCAATATCCATCGGCGTTAAGAAAACCATTTCGTCATTATTGTTTTCGGTTTCAACTGTTTCGATATTAAAATTCTCAATCATAATTATTCTCCTTTTTATATTGTTTATAGCAAATCATCAGTCGGCGGATTATCAAAATAGCTTTTGCCTGATTTGAAATTGATATAGTAACCTTTTGCGATTTCTTCAGGCGGAATCCTGCCCCTGGTACGACGTATATTGTTCTTCGCATCATGCCAGAATTCTGATACTTCTTTGTCTGTATAATTTGTGATGCCTGCAATCATCTGCATTATTACATCAATATCAACAGCGTAACGGTATAGACAAAATCCGAGTGCTTTCGAGTTTTCTTCGGCGAAAACTTTGCATGCTTCGCTGAATACTTTTTTGAGAGCAGAGTTGTGTTTTGCTTCATCCATAGCCATATAATATTCAGCAACATCAGTAAAGAAATCGTTGCGTGACTTGTAATAATGGTCTTCAATAAATCTGTCAACGGCTTTTACTAAGTCTTTATCAAGATACAAGCTTACTCTTTGCTTATTTTCCTTGTCCATTTTTTCCTCCTTAAAATACACCAACAAAGGAATACATATTAATTGTTCAAAACCGCCGTAAAGCCCGAATGTTGCTGTCAAAAATACACCAAACCGTAAAATACGGAATACATTCAGACATACCCCGAGAAAGTCCTGAAACCCTTGCAAACAGTCGGCGTTGCCGGCTGATGTGAACCGCGGGATGGCGCTTGCGACATACCCGCTTTATCCTGCTTGAAAATCGGTCGCTGTAAAACGCCCCATTTTCAGTCCAGTTTTCCATCTAGGTATCTCGTTCCGCGTCTTTTATTACCCTCCATAATTCCGTTCAAATCCGCAACAAGGTTGTAAACAATCTTATCTTTTGTATGCCATTTATTAAGGTGACAGAGCGAATATGAGCTGCTGGTCTGTATGTGATTTTCATATCTTGGTTGTATTTCAATCAGCCCGTTATCTACTAATTCTTTCAGAGCTGTATCTACAGTTGATAGGCTTATTCCGCCGCAGTGTTCACCAATAGTTTTACGGGCAGGATGGCTCTCACCCATGTCATCACTTATGAAAGCAAGGTAACACAAAACGGAAAATGCTTTCGGCGATAAGCTATAATACTTTATAATATCATTGGGGATAAAGAAATAATTTCCTGCTTTTAAAAAATCTTTTTGCTCTCTGTAATTCATTTACAAACCTCCTTCCGAAAAGTAAAATCATATGGGCGGAACTTGTTCCAGCCTAATGATAACACTCCAAATTTTTACTTTCAATATGATTTCAAAGTCAGTACAAATTCTTGGACACAAGAGCATTCAACAGCGCATATAAAATCGAATTTTCTTGACTCATTTTCAAAGAAAATATATAATTTTAATAGCTGTTTACAGAAAGAAATAACCCTCCGAAAGCATTGCTGCTTTGGGAGGGTTTGTTAATAATATTTGTAGATTTGAATACTATTTGTATTATTATTCACTCAAATCAATGATTCTCTGAGGGGTTTCTCCGGGAATACAAGTAGACTTGTTTGTATCTGAAATTTAGATAGCGGGAGCTTCTTCTTTGTATAATTACCGAATAATTATTATACAAATTGTATATAGTTACGCTTGTATAACTTTTGTCAATGGTATTTGAAATTACCGGTCCACTTTCCGCAGGGGCATGACCACGCTTCATAACCGCTCGGACATTTTTCGTAGTATTCTTCCCTTGTAATTTCTCCGCGTTCTTCTAAGTCTGCCCAGTATTTCATTACCTTGTTCACATATTTGCGGAGCGCCTTCTTCGATTTAAACCACTTGCCCATATTGCCCTTCGGCATATAGTGCCTGTGTTTTTTCTTCTTTTTCTTTTTCTTTTTCTGGGAAGAAGGTTTTGTATTTACCGCTGCCGTAATCATTTGAGTTGGCTTCGCTATAGCAATCAGTTCTGTATTCGCTCCTGCCGTCAACATAATGATAATTGCCATTGTGATTGAAACTAATTTGGTCATATTAAGACCTCCTTTCAAACACAACAAATACCATAATAATCATTGAAAGTCCAGAGAAAAAAACAAGCGTTGCGACAAATGCCCATGTAACGCTTTTTACCCTCGAAAACGGCACTAGGCGAGGTTTTACCTTAAGAACTCAAAAACCGCAAAACCCGATTCTCAAAACCCTTGCAAACACTGGCTTTAAAACGCCGTCACGCTGTCAAAAGCGTTACACCCTATCTAACACTTCATAAAGAACAAAACAGGCGGACGCACCGCCTGTTTTGTTTTACTTGTCGTGTATTTTTGCGAATCGTAATCCCGAAGCGAAGGTATCGATACTTAGTTCCGTGTGAAGTTTATCCCACTCTTCAGCATAGCGGCGGAACAGTCTTTTATGCTCCTTGTCTAGCTGTGAGGTGATTTCTGTTTCCAGTCGTTTGATTTCCCTACAGATTTCAACCTTCTCATCAAGATTTTTGAAGTGGTATTCCTTCTGATAATCAGGATTGAGAATCGTTTCAACAATAGTTTTCGGCATTTGTGCCACCTCCTTGCAACAAACACAAATACCACACCTCACAGCCAAAGTCCAGAGAAATAATCGTTATTATATTTCTCATAATTTGCCTTATGAGAAAGTCGG
>CAMVRG010000046.1 GCA_947169815.1 uncultured Clostridia bacterium
CATATTCAAATCTACTTGAAAAAACAATTTCTGTATTTTTATATATTAAATAGTTAGTTAATAAATCTTCGCTACAATAAATATCTTCACCGTATATATCTAACTCATTGAAAAGTTTTTTTTCATAAAGCTTGCTGCATAAAGACCAAAGTTTAAATCTGTCAAGATTATAAATAGTGTCATTAAAGCTAAATTTTTTAATAAAAGGCTCATTATTCTCATTAATATTATCAAACCTTTCATCAGAGTTACACGAATAAATTGCGGAAGCCGACATGCAGCATCGACTGTTAATTAATAATTGATAAAGGTATTCTATAGAGTCTTCAGGCAAGAAATCATCGCTGTCTACGAAAGATAGATACTCGGCTGTCGAGCTATTGATGCCAGCGATTCGCGCCTTGAAAGGTCCTGAATTTTCCTTATGTATAACCTTGATTCTCCCGTCCCTTTCAGCCCAGCCGTCGCACATTGAAGGGCAGTTATCGGGCGAGCCGTCGTCAACAAGAATTATTTCAAGATTTTTATAGGTCTGGTTAACAACGCTGTTAACGCACCTGTCAAGGTATTTTTCAACGTTATAAACGGGAATAATAACACTGATTAATGGTAAGTCGTTTTTCATAATTAAATAAATTCCTGAATTCTTTTGATTATTTTGCTATCGACGCTGAGGTCGAACTTTCTTGCGAATATACAGGGTGAGTTTATAATAAGATCAAAGTCATTGCTTCTGAAAATATAGGGGTTTCCCCTCTCCCAGTCAATAAGGCGCATACACATAATATGGTCGTTATTGAATTCCTTAATATAGAGATTGTCCTTGAAAGGCGAATTAATAAGCACGGTTTGTATAAATATTTCATCGCCGCAAAACGAATGCTTTAAGAGCTTTTCGTATTTAGGGAATTCATCAACTATATAATGAGCAAAGCTTCCCGTAACGCTCACCCAGTTACAGCCCTTCTGAATCTCAATATCCGTACTTTTAATCCTGTTGACTCCAAAAACCTTCTGAATTAATAAAAGGGCGTGAGTTAAAGCCTTGGTAAAGAGATTTCTTTTTTTAAGGAAGAAATGGTAATATTTAACCCTGTTCAGATACGCTGGCAAAAGCTCATTATCAAAGAAATGAACGAATTCCTTCCCCTTGTTTTCTTCAAAGAAATTATGGATATAGTCGTTTGATTTAATCGGGAAATCTACGCCCGAAATAAGGTGATAATAGTCATAAGGCTTATCGGTGTTTTCATGCTTTACTGCGGTACTGAACAGCAAAAACTCTGTTTTAACCTGTGAATAATCGCCCCAGCGGACATCGACCCTTTCATCGGTAAATATTACTCTTGAATACTCTGTAAGCTCCCAAAAGCGCTTGAAATCAAAATCCTTTACCTTCGCGTCAATATGAACGAATATATCGTTACGCTCGTCGTCAAGAGCCAGTATTAACTTTTCAAGCAGCTCAAACTGATTATGAGCGATAATCATATATGCGTGCATAAACAAGCCCTCGAAACTATTCAAGCAATTTTTTTATTATTCTGTAAAATAGTTCATTGTTACAAAAAGAGGCATAGATTAGTTTTTGCTTTTTAGTAAGCGTAGCTGACTTTTTTATTATTTTGTAAATTTTTGTAAAATAAAATCTAATCCTTTTTGCTTCTTTATAATCAAATTGTTTTATTTCAAAGTATTTCCATTTACTCATTATATAAAGATGTTCAAATGACAATAGAGAATAATCCTTATATGAATTAATAAAATACTCACACCTGTCATAAAGTGCATAAAACGGATCTGCACAATGTTTTGTATTACTTGTTATTGAACAACTATGTTGGTAATATTTGTATAACGGTGTATCTGTGAAAACAATTTTGTCACATTTTGCAATTATTCTATGTATAATGAATTCGTCTTCATTAATTTTCCCAAGTTCAAATTTTAAATCGTTAAAAACGGACTTCTTGATAAGTTTATTACAAGATATAATGAGATTTACTGATATCTCATCAAAGTTTAAACTATAGTAATACCTCCAAAATTCGTCTTCTTCCAAGAGCTTTATCTTATTAGTAAATGGAGGTTGTTCAAACGAAAGAGAGTCATCTTCAAACACTCGAACGAATCTGCCAAATGACATTTCGCATTTATATTTAATTATTAAATTATAAAGAATATTTATTGTGTCTCCAATAATCTCATCATCTGAATCAAGAAAGTAAACATAATCTCCATTTGAAATATCTAGACCAATATTTCTAGCAGAAGATAATCCACCGTTATCTTTATGAATTACTCTTATTCTACTGTCTCTTTTAGCCCATTCATCGCAAATCGCAGGAGAAGAGTCATCTGAACCGTCATCAACAAGAATAATCTCAAGATTAGAATATATTTGGTTAACTACGCTTTTAACACATCGATTTAAGTATTTTTCTACATTATAAACCGGGATAATAATTGAAATTAGATTATTCACGTTTTCTCCTTAATTAAAATAATATTACAAACTCATATAATTTCTAGCTTTTATTTTATAATAAATAAAAAATATATCAGGAACAAATACAATAATTATTGACTCAATTTTATTTATAATCGAAATCTTGGGACAATGGATTATGTCGTTAATTCTCTTTTTTAATAGAGGCCTAATCACCTTTTTAAACTTAGATTTATCGTCTGACTTAATTAAATTATCGGCTTTACCAATCCAAAATTTAATTGACCATGACATCACTTCATCTTTCAAAACAGAATCGGAGTTGTTTAAAAAGTATTCAGTTATTTCTAAAATTCCCAGATTAAGCTTCTCGTCGAAATTATTTGAAGCCGAGCTACTACGATACTGGTAATTATAACCGCAACAATTTACAAGAGAGATCTTATCCGAATAATCAAATACAGAAAAGTTAAATAAAGTGTCTTCGCAGATAAGGTATTTCTCATTAAATCGAATCTTATTACCTTGAATTATTCTTGCGGAATATAGTTTGTTACAGGAATAACCCTCAAACGAAGGAAAATCTCTGTTATTGAACATCATAATCTTAGCTTCTGATGAAGATATAACAGCGTTGTTTTTAAAGGAAAAACAATTATCTTTATATTTAAAGCCGCAAACAGCTACATCAGATTTATTTTGCTTAATCGAATCAATAAGATTTTCATACATATCGGGTTCAATATAATCGTCGCTGTCAACAAAGCCCAAATAATCACCGCTTGAAACTTCTAAAGCGGCATTTCTTGCCGAAGACACTCCGCCGTTATCCTTATGAATAACTATAACTCTACTATCTGACCTCTCCCACTTATCACAAAGTGCGGGACAGGAATCAGACGAGCCGTCATCAACAAGAATAATCTCGAGATTCGGATATGTCTGGTTTACAATGCTTTCAACACACTTATCAAGATACTGCTCGACATTATAAACAGGAACAATAATGCTGATTAAGGGATCCATAAATACCTCTGATTAAACTAACTTAAAATAATTCTGCAAATACGTTCTACATTTCCGGATAATGATAAATCCGGATAAAGCGGAAGAGTTAAAACGTGCTTTGAAATATAATCCGCAACGGGAGTATTTCCGTGACTTAGCATTCCCTTATAACACTCAAAATCGCTCGTAAGCGGATAAAAATACTTTCTTGCATATATATTATTTTCAGCAAGGGCAGAAAGAATTTCATCTCGGTTTTTATGAAAGCTGTCATCAACTATAATCGGAAAATATGAGTAGTTGTATTTTGTATCAGGATTATAAGTATTTAACCTTATTCCCTTTACGCCGCCGAGAAGCGCGATGTATTTCTCGCTAACAGCTTTTCTTTTCAGAATATTACCGTCAAGCGCTTTGAGATTACAAATACCCATAGCTGCACAGAATTCATTCATCTTTGCGTTGTATCCGATTTCCTCGATAATATCAGAATCAGAATATCCGAAATTCTTAAGCTTTATGCTTTTATCAAGATAATTCTTTTCTCTATAAACAGCCGCGCCGCCCTCAATAGTATTAAATACCTTAGTTGCGTGAAAGCTGAAGCACGACGCGTCGCCGAAGGATGCAACGCTCTTTCCTTTATACGTTTCATCAAACGCGTGCGCCGCGTCATATATAACCTTTAAGTTATACTTATCGGCAATAGCCTGTATCTTTTCGAAGTTACAGATATTTCCGTAAACGTGAACAGGCATAATAGCGCAGGTATTCTCATTGATAAGACCTGCGATTGACTCCTCGTTTATGGTAAAATCATTCTCTTTGATATCGCAGAATACGGGCTTAAGCCCGCTTCTTACAATAGCGTGAGTAGTAGAAGCGAAGGTATATGGCGTCGTAATTACCTCGCCTTTTAGCTTAAATACGTTAAGCGCGGTTTCAAGCGCAATATGGCCGTTGGTATAAAGGTCAACGTATTCTACGCCGAAGCGCTCCTTAAGCATATTGATAAATTTATTATGCTTTGGTCCCATATTTGTAAGATAACGGGAGTTCCACATATCCTTTATTTCGTTACAGTAATCGTCAAAGTCGGGCATAGACGATTTAGTTACAAAAATATTATCCATATTATCTCCGTAGAATTTCTACTTTCTTCCATACTTATTTTGCACAAGTAATTTAAAAAGCTTTTTATTTAAGCACATTACAAGAACAATCGTTTTGTTTCTTAAAGATATATGCTTATTAGCCAGAATATCGTGAAGGTACGGCTTAAAAGAGTCTGAAATTTCGTTAAAATACTTATCTCTGAATTCTTCAACTGCCATTACACGGCTGAGAATTGAGATAACGGAACGCGTAAAACGCCAGATTGCTGCGTTATAGTATTCGGTTCCCTTACAGTCCTCAACAAATTTTATATATATTTGATAGCTTTTAGCTCTTATGTCGGTAATATACGGAGTTGTTGAGGATTCTCCGCTTTCCTGTAAATAGTGGTATTCAGGTACGTCAAGAATAATCGCTTTATCACAGTTTTTGAAAACACAATAATTATACAAAACGTCCTCGGAATAATTAAAATCAGTATCAAATTCAAGTCCGTTTATAGCCTTACGACTATATAGCTTTGTACTGATCTCGGGCCTGATCATGTCAAACAGATACTCCTCAAGACAGTTTTTGTTTAAGACACGTCTTTCGCTGACAGATATTTCCTGATCGCCGTTAAGGTATTCATAATAAATACCAGCACAAGATACATCTGCGCCGCATTCGGAAATAGCATTATATAATACTTCGATATAATCTGAATCAATCCAGTCGTCAGAATCGACAAAAGCAATATATTCGCCATTTGCAGTTTTTAACGCAGTATTTCTCGCGGCTGATACTCCCCCGTTTGCCTTATGTATAACTTTGATTCGGCTGTCTTTTTCAGCCCATTCATCACAGATTTTCGGGCAGTTATCCGGCGAGCCGTCGTCAACAAGTATTATTTCAAGGTTATTAAAGCTTTGCTCTGTAATACTGCTTATACACTTATCAAGATACTTTTCAGCTTTATATACGGGGATGATAACGCTTATTAAAGGTGTGTTCATTACTTACCGTACTTCTTTCTTATGAGATACTTATATAAGTCTGGAAATCTTCTGAGCGTAAACGCCTTGAGCTTTTCCTGTTTTGTAAAAAGCGTACTCTTTTTAATTTCAGGATAAAAAGAATTAAAGGAGCTCAGCATTTTTTTATAGCTGTCGTTGAAGTAGTTATTCTTTATACAGCCCGTAAGGACAATAAAAACAGAAAGAATATAGCTTCTTAGAGCTGTCGGATATACTGTTTCATTATTGCTGAAGTTATCCAGTAACAACAGCTTTGCCCTTATTATATCAAAGGCGCCCTCAGTAAACACCGTACCCGTCATAGAATCATCACGAACGAGATAATGATATTTAGGTACTTCGGAAATTACTGTTATGGGATTATCGGAAAGAATTCTGTAATTAAGAAGAAAATCGTCGGCAGCGCCGTCTTTTTTATTCATTCGATGTTGGGAAATAATGCTTTTACTGTATAGCTTATTCCATACTACTCCGCTGTTGTATCCAGCCTCGAGTAAATCAATTATCTTTTTTTCGTAATCGTCTTTACCGAGTACGGTTATCTTTTCAGAATAATTAACGCTTTCGCCTTCGTCGGTTTCAGCTGAAAAGCTCATAAATCCACAGCGGGAAATATCGGCGCTGTTTTCTACACAAAGGCCGTAAAGATACTCAATCATATCGGCGTCAATATAGTCGTCGTTATCAATCATTATAACGTACTCGCCGCTGAATATATCGAGCCCCATATTACGCGTTGCAACGTCTCCCTCGTTTTCCTTATGGATAACCTTTATGCGAGAGTCCTTTTCAGCCCAGGAGTCAATAATAGATGCCGACGAATCTGACGAACCGTCGTTTATCAGAATTATTTCAAGATTAGTATACGTCTGATTAACGATTGACGTAATACACCTGTCAAGATATACTTCGGCGTTATACACGGGTACAACAACGCTGATTAACGGATTTTCTCTCATAAAAATCTCCTGAGAAGTCTACTGTAAAGATAAATTAAATGAGCGCATTTATGCTGAATAAGTTTACAAAGTATTTTCGTATGACTCGGAAGAACTGACAGCTCAATTTTCTTTATTTCTTCAATGTACGAAGGCTTGAAAAGCATTTTGATAGCTTCAAGCGTTTCCGTCTTAGGTTTATTATTTCCGCGGCTCGCTTCGTTTCTTACCAAAATATTCATCATATAAAGAAGATAATATCTGAGCTGATATGATAAATCAATATTACTGCTTTCAGCCTTCTTCAAAATTGACTCGTATGCGATATTCCATATTGAATAAAGCGAAGAATCGTACGCCTTAGACATAGACGTATCAATAACACGATAGTAGTAAAGAGGCTCATTAACTACGGCAATCGAATCACAGTCCATTATACAGCCGTAGGTAAACGACGCATCCTCGCCCATTCTTACGCGGGAATCAACTTCCATAATATTGTTTATTAGAAGCTCCCGCTTTACAATTTTCGTCCAGCAATTCGGGAAAATTCCAAACTGATAATACTTACCCGAAAAAAGCATAGAGGGTATTATTTCAGCTTCAATTTCTTCCTTGCTGTAATAATCTTTAAATAACGTACGCTCACAAGGAATGTCCTTATGCTCAAGCGACCAGAAGAACTCGGTCATAACCATATCGGGCAAAAACTCTTCAATCGCGTCAACGACCATAGAGTACATCTTAGGAGAAATATAATCGTCGCCATCAACGAAGGTTACATACTCCCCAGTCGAAGCTCTTACACCACTCTTTCTCGCTTCAATAAGTCCTTCATTTTCCTTATGAATTACTTTAATTCGGCTATCTTTCTCAGCATACTCATCGCAGATTTTCGGACAGCTATCGGGAGAGCCGTCGTCGACAAGAATTATTTCAAGATTTTTATATTTCTGATTTATAAGGCTTTCGATGCATTTGGGTAAGTATTCTTCGACCTTATAAATCGGAACTATAACGCTAATATTCATAAATAAAATCCTCAACCTCTTCGGGGAAATGCATCCATATCAAAGAGCTTCCGGTTAACGAGTACCATAAATGAACGATAGAAAATATAACTATAAAAACAGTAACGAACACCTGAAGATTTACCCTCATTACAAGCTTTGTAGGCGCGAAGAATTTAACGTAAGATAAATCGTTGTTTTCTATAAAATCTTTCTTTGACTGTAGCCCGATACTCAGGAACATAGCGCCTACAACGGGTATTACCCATCTTGCAAGCCTCATAAAAATCAGCGGGCTGTAAAGACATCCGATCATAAAGTATATAACGAAGGTTGAAAAGCTGTAGAATCGTTTTAATAATAAGCCGTCGTTATTTTCAAGTATGAATACGTAGAAGAAATAAATTATAACTGCTGCCGCAACCATTACGGCGATATTAACAAGAAAGTTGGTATCGGTATAAAGCCCGGTGCCTGCCTGATGACTCGAGGCTCGCTCGGCAACTGAGTCGATAAAATCATTACTTGAGCGCGCGCTTAAATAACTCATTATAGTTCCGCCGCCGATAAGACCGAAAATGAAAAGATAATTTATGTACTTACCGTTTACAAATACCGTAAATTCAGCGACTAACACTAATACGACGAGCATTACTCCCGTTGAATGCATTAAAGATGCAAGAATATAGCCTACGTAACAAAGAGGAATAAACCTTCTTTCGATAAGATGCTCATAAGCGCAGGCGGTAACAACTGCAAAAGCGAGACCGTTTCTTATTCCGCTGTAAATATCATAGTACCAATAGGTTGAAAGGAAGAAAAGACAGGCTAAATAGAGATAAAGTCTTGAAACGGAAAATTTATTAGCCGCCTTATAAATCGTTGAAAAAGAGAGTCCGTAGCCGATAAAAACGGTAATCGCAGGCATCCAGTTATTCATAGGAAACTTGCTCATAAAGTAGAAGTAATAGCCGCATACTCTGAAGGTTCCCCAGTTACTGCCGTTTACGTTATCGTCAATACAGCGTCTAAAATATTCATACCCATATTCTCTGAGGTAATCAAGCTGAGTAAAATAGCGGCTGAGGTCGTCGCTCTGGTTCGGCTCTAAATGGTAAGCCAGAACCGAAAACAAAACGACGGCAATAACTATCTGTATCCAGCAAAATCTCCGAGGAACAATCAGAAACATTGCTGAAAATAACACAAGTATAGCAAAATAACATTCAATCGCGTTTAGTCCGAAAAACATTTTTTATCCTTTCAGATAACGCCGTTATAAATATCGTCAAGCACGCTGACGGCGTTATGAATATCGTAAGAATTAATCAGCTTTGAAATATCGGTATTTTCCCTGTTGCATTTTAAAAGCTCAAAAGCCTTATTTGACCATACGGATAATGGCGAGGCGAGAGATTCGAAAGCTACGTTATCGTTAAATTTAACTTCCTTTGTAACCGAATCGGAAATAAGACACGGCAGCTTAGCCGCCTGGGCTTCAAGTACCGCGAGCGGAAGTCCTTCGTGAAGGGACGGAAAAATCATTATATCCATCGCGCTGTAAAGAGAATCTATATCGCCCCTCGGTCCCGTAAAAACAACCTTGTCGGCAATATTTAATTCCACAGCCCGTTTTTTTACAGGCTCGTCGTCGAACAATTCGCCCACAAGAAGTAGCAGCATATTACCATCAGACTTAAGCATATCGGAAAAGATTTCAACAAGAAACTTTTGATTTTTAATCTTATATACCGAGCCGACGTGCCCTACAACCGTTGTATCATCAGAAGCTCCGAATTCGACTCTTATACGTTTTCTTGAAGCAACGTTAAAGCTGAATTTATCGGTATCAATAGCGTTAGCTACGAATATACCATTTTTTTCGTATTCGCTTTTTCCGTAAAGGAAGCAGCCCGCGTCGTAGCTGCACGCAAGCTTATGTGTAGCGTTACGGTTAATAAGAGATCTCATTACGCCTTTATAAAGCTTGTATTTAAAATTCTCGGCTCGGTTCCATTTAGTTATATGAGAATGAGCGACACGAACGGGTATACCGTTTTTTCTCGCCGCAGCCATAACGATTCCCGAAAAGAAAATAACGTGAGAGTGTACCGCGTCGAATTTTTCGTTTTTAAACAAGCTGTCAATAAATCCGTACTTAGCTAAATATCCACCCGTGTTCTCGGGGATACTGATAAAACTGAAGCCCTCGCTCTCGAGTTCCTTTAAAAGCTCGGCGTCAATGCCTTCGTAAGGGGCTACAAGCAGGAAACTTACATCGTATTTACTTTTATCAAGCTCTCTTGCGAAATTAATTGCAACAAGCTCAACGCCGCCGCGCCTTACAAGCTGAATTACAACTAAAAGCCTTGTTTTTCTTTCCATTAATAGTGAGTCCTGTCAAAGTATTTTGCTCCGAGAACGGAAAAGAGATTCGCTCCGAGGAGCATAAGTCCGATTCTTTTAATTTTAGTTCTTTTCCAATAGCCGAAACGGAGAACCTTACGGTTCTTCTTAAGAATTGATAACGCTTCTTTTCTTCTATTTCTGTCCATTCGTCCAGCTATAACAAAGCCGGTTGAATATATGAAAGCAAGATAATTGAAATAGTCCCTTTTAAGCGTTTCGTTATCAAATCCGTTTATTATCGGATACCATTTATTTACGGTATAATCAATTCCGTAAATCATTTTTATATTTGAGCTGCCCGTTATTGAACCCTCACGGGAGTGTCTGTATGTATAAAACGGGTCATTTACCGCAGAAATTATTCTGCTGTGATAAAACACGCACATTACAAAATCGTAATCCTCATCCATAATTCCGACTTTGAACCTTATCCCGCGTTCGTCCGTTATGCTCCTTCTGAAAGTAAAAATGGTGGCTCCGCCGGGAATCATTTTAGTTGACATTAAATAGTGAAGGACTTCGTCCCTGCCTGAGGAGCTGATTAAATCCAAATCATAGCCCGTTCTTGAGACGTACGACACGCCCGTCACATTATTAAAATCAGTACAGCCGAACAATACGATATCGGCATTATGTAATTCAATCTGAGAATACAATATTTCAAGTCCGTCTTTTTGATTCCAGTAATCATCACTATCAAGGAAAACAACGAATTCTCCTCTTGCAGACTCAAGACCTGCATTTCTTGCGTCAGATAATCCGCCGTTTTGTTTATGAATTACCTTTACCCTTGAATCTGCCCTTGCGTAAGAATCACACATTTCGGGACAGTTATCCAGAGAGCCGTCGTCAACAAGAACGAGTTCAAAATCAGCAAAAGACTGATTCAGAACGCTATTTACACATTCTTCAAGATATTCTTCAACATTGTAGACAGGTACAATTACAGAAAACTTAGGCATTATTACCTCCAAAATTTGCTAATCAGTCTTTTAAGCAGTAATCAAGAAATTCGTCGTAGCTTTTAAACGAAGGCTCTGATCCGAGGAACGTATCCATCGACATATCGAAGTTATTCATATTCCTCATATTCGACAAAAATGAGCCGTTCTCAATTTCCGTTCGCTCCTCAAAGAGCCAGAAGAATTCGGATAAAACACGCTTTTCGGGCTTTACGCCGTAAACCTCATAGTATTCCTTTACAAGCTCTTTGGCTTCACTTAGTTGAGCGCTCTTTCTTTTTTCGCGGTATTCTTCAAGCGAGCAAATAACCCTTGCGGGATTACCTGCGATAACGCAGTCTGAAGGATATTCTCCTCCCGTGACAACGCTTCCCGCACCTACAATAACATTATTTCCGATAACAGAGCCCTTCAGAATTAAAGCATTCATACCAATAAAACAGTTATCGCCGATTTTAACCTTACCCGCGCTGCCGAGCACGTCGCCGTATACGGCTTTTATTGTAGCCCAGTCGTAACCGTGAGTAAGAATCGTAACGCCCTTTGTAATCTGTACGTTTTTTCCGATTTCAATTAACCAGGGACGCGTTGTATCAAACTGAATTGTAAATAGCTTTCCGAAAAGAACAGTCCCTTCGCCTATTCTAATTCCGAGACTCCGAAGGTACTCAATTCGTTTTTCAGAAGAACTAAAGGATAATAATTTTTTTACCATAAACAACTCTCTTAATTTCTGTAATAATCACTCAGCACGTCCGAAATCGCGCTGATATCCCACGCGGAATTTATAAGACTTCCGTTTCTTTTCGATTTATTTATGCTGCTGATACATACCTCAGCCCATACTCTTGAAGCTTCATTCAGGGAAACTGTTTTTACAAGGTCGGTTACTACCGCCTCGTCCGTTATCGAATCCGACATAATTACGGGCAAAGAGGACGCCTGCGCTTCGATTAGCGATACAGGAAGTCCCTCCTTCGTTGACGGAAAAAGGAATACATCCGACGCCATAAGCAGCTCGTTCACATCAGTTCTGAGTCCGAGGAAAAACACGCTGCCGCTGATTCCGTATTCAGTACAAAGATTATGAAGCTCCTCTGTTTCCTCCGCTCCGATAAGAAGGAGCTTTGAGGGGGCGAGTTTTTGTATCTCGCTGAAAATTTCAAGAAGGAAGCGGTGATTTTTCTGCGGTATATCGCTTCTTCCTATATGGCAGAATACCTTTTCGTCCGTAAAACCGAATAACTCACGAACTCTTTTGCGTACCGGCTCGCTGAATTCATATTTCTTACAGTCGATAGCGTTATTTATTACCGTAAACGGTTTATCGCCGTACCAGAACTTACCCGCCTTTTCGGAGCAGGCAAAGCGCTTATCAATAAACGCCTTTGAATATTCGGAAAGGAGCTTATTCCGTTTTGAATTTCCTTTTAACGAATACTCGGTTGAATGACAGTGAACGCAGATTTTTTCAATCCCCGCACGTTTTGCATATGGCGCGATAAATACTGCGAAATGCGGAGCGTGGATATGAAGGGCGTCCCATTCCCCCTTGTGATTATTAAAAAGCTCTTTAACGTCGCTGTTTAATAATCCGCTTAAAGACGGTTTATTTATCTTATAAACTCTTCCGCCGAGCGCTTCGATATCGTCTTTTCTCGTTTTCTCAGTTTCGTGAAAGTACACAACGTCGAAAACAATATCCTCGGGCATAGCCTTCGCCATATTGAGAACAGCGCTCATTATTCCGTTTGCAATTCCGATATCGGGAAGCATATGGAGAATTCTCATTTTACAAGCCCCATCGAACGGTATATATCCGTCATCTCGTTAATAATAGTATCTTCTCCGTACTTGCCGACAAGCTTTATGCAGTTATAGGAGAAGGTTTTAAGAAGCTCTCTGTTTTCAATAAGAGAGGCTATTTTTTCAGACATTGAATTATAATCGTT
>CAMVRG010000047.1 GCA_947169815.1 uncultured Clostridia bacterium
ATATCGCAGTGAACTATATCCTTTCCGTTATAATCGTGCTTAGCGGCAACAACTATCGCACCCGCTATTTTTTCATAAAGATAATCGGCTGATATTCCTTTTTCCGATTCAAGCATTTTTACCGCTTCAAAAAATTCCTTACTCATTTTTCCTTTTTACCTCACTATATGTTTTTCTCATTAAATGAAATCGTTTATATCAAAATCGTCAAGCTTAACGAAGTTGGTTTCCTTTTTATCAAAAGAAAGCTCTCTTCCGTCGCCGAGCCTTACGGTTATTGTTTTATTTTCATATTTTTCAAGCGTTCCGCCGAAATCGCGAACGCCGTCAATCGGTCTTATAGTTCTTACGGTTACGGGGGCGCCTATATATTTTTCAAAATGAGCGTCGCGCGTCAGCTCGCGCTCAACCCCCGGAGAGCTTACCTCAAGCATATATTTCTGCGCTATCGGGTCAGCCTCGTCAAGCGGCCTGGATACGGCGCGCGTCAGTTTTACGCAGTCGTCAATATCAATCCCATCCTCCTTGTCGATAAAGATTCTGAGATACCAGTCGCTTCCCTCTTTTTTAAAGGTTATATCCCATATATCGAGTCCGAGTTCTTCGGCAAAGGGCTTAACAATCTCTTCGACCTTCTGAACAGTATTAGGCTTTGCCAAAAAAACACCTCCTAACAATAAAAATGAGCGGACGTTTTCGCCCACCTCACATAGTTTTTATTCGTACGATACTTATTATATATATAAATTAAAATTTGTCAAGTATAATTTTAAATAATTTTAATATGGACATTTTGCACTTAATATATTATAATGTATACGATTTAACAACAGGAGAATATTTTTATATGAAAATACTTGTACTTGCGGGCGGAATAAGCACGGAGCGCGACGTTTCGCTTGCCTCGGGAAAAAATATACTCAAAGCCCTTAAGGACTGCGGCCATAACGCTAAAATGCTCGACTTATTCCTAGGTTATCAGGGCAACCCCGATACATATTTTGAAAGCGGAGAGGATTTTTCAAATATAGGTGAAATCGGACTTTCAGACCCGATAATCGAAGAGGTTAAGGCTTCCCGAGTCGGCGATAGAGCGGGACTCTTCGGCGAAAACGTTATGAAAATCTGCCGAAAGGCGGATATCGTTTTCCTTGCACTTCACGGCGAGGACGGCGAAAACGGTAAGGTTCAGGCGTCTCTTGATACGCTCGGAATCAAATACACGGGCTCGGGCTGTCTCGCCTCGGCTATCGCTATGAATAAGTACGTATCAAAACAGCTTATGTTCGCTAACAATATTACGAACGCTGAATACATAGTCCTCAAAGACGGAAAATGCGCTCTTCCCCCGTTCGGAGTTCCCTGCGTAATAAAGCCGAGCTCGGGCGGCTCAAGCGTCGGCGTTACGATAGTAAACGATATTAACGAATACGAAAAGGCGGTTGGGCTCGCGTTTAAATATGAAAACGAGGTAATCGTTGAAAAGTACATAAAGGGACGCGAGTTTTCGGTAGGCGTTCTCGGGGATACCGTGCTTCCGCCGATTGAGATTATACCGAAGGCGGGCTTTTACGATTACGCTAATAAGTATCAGCCCGGCGCGACGGTTGAAATCTGCCCCGCAGAGCTGACCGACGAACAGACCGCCGAAATTCAGAAAAACGCAAAGGCGGTATTCGATGTTCTCGACCTTGAGGTTTACGGAAGAATCGACTTTATTCTCAACGAGGCTGACGGAAAGTTCTACGCGCTTGAAGCGAACTCGCTCCCCGGTATGACGGGAATGAGCCTTCTTCCGCAGGAGGCAAAGGCAATCGGTATCGACTACCCCGCCCTGTGCGATAAAATCGTTCAGCTTTCACTCGAAAAATATAAATAAAAAAGGCGCCGCCCGGCGCCTTTTAGTTTTACAGTATTGATTTAAGGTATTCGTAGAACTGTTCCATTTTCATTCCGCGGGAGCCCTTTACAAGAACGGCGTCTCCCGCTTTTATATTGCCCGCTTCAACGAATTCCTTTATCGCGTTTTCAAGCTTTTCTCTGTCATTTTTATCAAATACAGAGGATTTTTCGGGCATGGCCTTTCTGAATTCCTCAAAGTCGTCGCCGATAAAGAATACGAAATCGAGCTTGTTATTAACGCACATTTTTCCGAGGTTGAAATGCTCCCTTGCCGAAAACTCTCCGAGCTCAAGCATCTGACCGAGGAAGGCGAATTTTCTTCCGCCCCCCGCGTGGGTTTCAAGCGTTTCAAGCGCAACGCGCGCGGAATCGGGGCTTGAATTATAATAATCCTTAATAATCTTAACGCCCTTTACGGTTTCAGCCTCCTGGCGCATACCTACGCTTTTATAGCCCTCAAGCGCCTTAAACGCTTCGTCAATGCTTACGCCGAGCCGTGCGCCCGCGCGCATAGCCTCCATAGCGTTGAGTACATTGTAATTACCTAAAACGGGGATAAAGCCGCGGTATTCCTTTCCCTCATATACGGCGGTAAAGTAAGTTTTACCGTCCTTCGGCTCAATATCTTTCGCGTAGAGCGATTTATGCTCCTCATATCCTATTCCGATAAACGCCTTTTTAAATTCGCCCGTGTCCGCGGTTTTAAGAAGCGCGTCGTCGCCGTTTAATATAAGAAGCCCGTCTTTGTTTAAGCCCTCGATAATTTCTAATTTTGCTTTAAGTATGTTTTCCTGAGAGCCGAGGTTTCCGATATGCGCCTTTCCTACGTTTGTAATAAGCGCGATATCGGGCTTTGCGATATTCGTAAGACGGCTGATTTCGCCGAGGTGGTTCATTCCCATTTCAAGAACGGCAACGTCGTAGCTTGAATCAAGCTCGAGCACGCTTTTCGGAAGCCCTATCTCGTTATTGAAATTTTTCGCGGTTGAATATACCTTATACTTTGACGAAAGAACCGCCGCGGTCATATCGCGGGTTGTAGTTTTTCCGTTACTTCCCGTAACCGCAACTACCTTAATATCAAGCTTTGATTTATAGTACGCGGCAAGACGGTGAAGCGCCGAAAGCGTATTATCAACGTATAATACGGGAACGCCCGCCTCAACATCTCTTGAGCATACAACCGCCGCGGCGCCGTTTTCCTCGGCAACGTTTATGTAGTCGTGCGCGTCAAATCTTTCGCCCGAAAGCGCTATAAAAAGGTCGCCCTTATTAATAGTTCTCGTATCGGTGCTTACGCCCGTGATTTCAATATCGGCCTTTATATCACAAGCCGCGTTTATGTTTTCAATTATCTCAGAAAGCATCAACTTTTCCATAATCCGCTCCTAATAATTTTTTCATAATATTATATCACAAAGCACTATACAATATCAATAAAAAAACGGAGAAGAGGAATCTTCTCCGTTTATTTTTTAATATTATCAGGTTGCAAGGTCGCCGACAATCATCATGTAGTCGCCAATCTGTACGCCGAACTCGGGGCCGCCCTCCATCATAAGCTGCTGGTCGGCGGTCATCTGGAACATATCGCCCGTTCCGAGACGGATTTTGGGCGCCGAGGTAGGAGAGTCAAACTTCATACAGAAAAAGGGCTTAGCGCGCTTATATGCGCCTCTTCCCGCTCTCGATTTACCCGCCTTGATTCTTATATAGGCGGTACACTCGGGATGGCCTACAACCTCCCACTGATAGCAGCGGTCGGGAGATTTAAGAGTCCACTCGTGGATTGCGGGATGTCCGAGCTTATTGAGCTGGGAAATACCCGAGGAAAGCAGATAGAAATAGAGCTTACAGAGAAGCACCGACGTTTCCTCGTCATTCTCGGGAGGCTCTTTAATTCCGAGCAGGTCTGACATTTTAAGAAGAACCTGCATAAACTTCAGGAATTTTCCGAGCGATTTAATCTTCATCTTCGGGAGCTTTGTCATATTTCCCTTCATAAAGGCGTTCATCTTTTCCATTGAAGAAAAAGCAAGCTCTCCGTCAATTTTTTCCTGACCTAAGTATTCGCCGAGCTTAACGTTCCACTCTCCGTTTTCTACGATAAAGTGAATTGCCTCTTTATCCTCGGCGTTTACCTTGGCGGAAACCTGATATATAGCGTTTACGCCCTCAAACTTTTTATGCAGCTCGGGTACGTCGTGCGCTATCGTTTTCATAAGCGGCAGGGCTGCCGCCATAAATACCTTATTAGTATAACGAACTTCATCGCTAGGCATATAATACACTCCTTTCGATTAGAATTCGTCGTCCCACGCGTCGTCAGCTTCAAAGTCAGCGTGCATTGTCTCGGTAATGGCCTCGGCAATACCGTTTGCGTCAATCTTCGCAATAGCGAGAAGGTCTTCCTGAAGACCGATTGTTGAGAAGTCGTCCTGGTGACCGAGAGTCTTGAAGGCACAAGCCTTACCGCTCTTTGCTACAACCTCGGCTACCGCCGAGCCGAGACCGCCCATAACCTCGTGGTCCTCAGCAACGATAATTCTTCTTGTATCCATAACGGCGCTGAGAATAGCCTCCTCGTCGATAGGCTTAATGGTATGCATATTGAGAACTCTTACCTTGATTCCCGCGTCAGCGTCAACCATTCTTGCCGCCTGCATAGCCTCGAATACGCACGAGCCGCAGGCGATAACGGTAATATCGGTTCCCTCGTTCATAACGGAAGCCTTATTCCACTCGAACTTACAGTCGTCAAGGTTCTTATAGATAACCTGGTCAAAGCCTCTGTTTATACGGATATAAACGGGACCCGGGATATCGTAAGCCGCCTTAACCGCGTGATAGGTTTCGGAGCCGTCGCACGGACAGATAACGGTCATGTGGGGAAGAACTCTCATACAAGCCATATCAATAAGGCTGTGGTGAGTCGAGCCCGCCTGACCGAAGGAGGTACCCGCGTGAGTAGCGATAATCTTAACGGGAACGTTCTGATAACAGATATCGGTATGAACCTGGTCAAGCGAACGCGCGGCAGCGAAAATTGCAAAGGTTGAAGCGAACGGAACGAGACCGTTTTTCGCCATACCTGCCGCTACCGAGAAAAGATTCTGCTCAGCAATACCTACGTTAACAAATCTTTCGGGGAATTTTTCTCCGAACATTCCGATTTTAGTTGATTTTGCAAGGTCGGCAGTGAGTGCAACAACATCAGGGTGCTCCTCACCGAGCTCGCAAAGCGCGATACCGTAACATTCAGCCGTTGAGAGCTTCGTAGTATCTACCGATGTATAAGTCATACCACCCATAATTATGCCTCCTTTTCTACTCTTTCAATTCGTTTCTGATAGTATTTTTCAAGCGAAGCGGTCGCGTCCTTGAGTTTTTCCTCATCGAGAGCGCCGTAATGCCAGAGGTAATTATCCTCCATAAAGTCAACGCCCGCGCCCTTGAAGGTATCCATTACGATACAGGTCGGCTTGTCTCCGCCGTCGAGATGATTCTTAATAGCCGCCTCAATAGCGTCGTTAAGCTCTTTGAAATTCTGACCGTCAACACGGCATACGTTAAAGCCGAACGCCTCAAATTTCTTGTCAACGGGCTCGATGCTCATTTCGTCAACGGTTCTTCCGTCAATCATACACTTATTGTTATCAACAAGAACAACGATGTTTGAAAGCTTGAACTGTGCGGCGCTCATCGCAGCCTCCCAGTTTGAGCCCTCGTTAAGCTCGCCGTCGCCCGTGATAACATAGTTCATATAGTCGATTCCTTTTACTCTTCCCGCAAGGGCAAAGCCTACCGCAAGAGAGATACCGTGACCGAGCGAGCCTGTTGAGAATTCGCAGCCGTTAACCTTATTTGCGTCAAGGTGCATACCGATTTTAGCTCCCGTAAGGTTAAAGATATGAAGCTCCTCCTCGGGCATAAAGCCGAAATCAACAAGAACGGGAGCATAACCTACCGCCGCATGTCCCTTTGAAAGAACGAAACGGTCTCTGTCGGGCATCTTTGAATCCTTGGGGTCAAGCTTCATAAAGCGGTGATAGAGAATTGTCATAGCGTCCATACATGACATTGCGCCGCCGAGGTGACCTGAACCTCCCCAGTTAGCGGTTTTAAGGGTAAGTCTTCTGAGCTCGTCAGCCTTTTTTTCGAGGCGTAACCACTCAGCCTTGTCAAATGGTTTGTAATCTACCGGCATAAATTTTACCTCCAAATTTATTTATTATTTAATAAATCCTAAATCCTGATGTCTTTCGGCAACTACCGAGAAAGCGTCGTCGGCTATATCAATAGCAAGCGCGATATCCTCGTCCGAAAGAGCCGCGTTGATAAAGTGGTTATGGTGCGAGGCGAGGAAAAGACCTCTGCTTACGCATTCTGCAACCCACTCCTGATGAAGCATAAGGCTGTCGTCGTTAGCTATTCTGAGATAGAACAGAGCGGGCTCGCCCGAAACGACGAGGTCAAAGCCGTGCTCCTTACCCGCAGCCTTAAAGCCCTCGGTAAGCTTAGTTCCCTTTTCTCTGAACATTGTGGGAATATCGAGTCTCTTCATCTTCGGTATACACGCAAGACAAGCCGCAAACGGCTCTGCGCTGAGCCAGTAGGAGCCCGTATAAACAACCGAGGACGCAGTAGCCTTCATATGCTCCTGACCGCAGACAGCGGACATATTGTAGCCGTTGGCAAGCGCCTTACAGAAACACATAAGGTCTGCCTTGAAGCCGTAATAGTGGTCAGAGCCTTCAAGGTCAAGACGGAAGCCTGTTCTTACGTCGTCGATAATAAGAACCATACCGTGGTCGTCGCAGAACTTACGTACCGCAGCCCACTGCTCCTTGGTAGCGCATACGTTATCGAAGAAATTGCCGTGGTCATATGGCTGAGCGATAAGACCGGCAACGTCGCCGCCGCACTCGTCGTAAGCCCTCTGCATAGCGTCTATATCAAACCAGGGAACGATAATGTTATTAGCGACCTCCTCGGGCATAATTCCGGGATAGTCAGCCTTCTGGCACCACTGGAAATCGCCGTGGTAGTAGCCCTTGAAGAACATTATCTTTTTCTTTCCCGTATGGGCTCTTGCGCACATTACGGAAAACGTCGTGGCGTCGGAGCCGTTTTTCATAAAGAACGCCCAGTCAGCCATAGCTACCGTATCCTTAAGAAGCTCGGCGCACTCTACCATTTTATATGACGGCGAGGTAGTACAGTTACCTATTCTGAGCTGTTCAATCGCGGCGGCGTCAACGTCGTCGTCGCAGTAGCCGAGAACGTTAGGACCGTAAGCGCACATCATATCAATATATCTGTTTCCGTCTACGTCCCAGAAATATGTTCCCTTTGCGTGGTCGCCCATAAGCGGCCATTTTGTAATCGGAAGCCAAAGGCCCTCGGAGGGACCGAGATGGCCGTAGATTCCTGACGGAACGGCGGCAAGAGCTCTGTCAAACCATTCCCGTGATTTTTCGTGTGTATATTCGGGATATTTACTCATATGTTCGCCCCTCCTTATCCGAGATATACCGCAACTCTGTCGAGAATACGGTTAATATTATCAATCATATTGCACATACCTGCGAGATAGATATTGCCTGCGCAAAGCTCAGCCATAGTCGAGGCCGTACCGTTAAACAGACCGTTAGCAAGCTCAATGGACTTGAACTCCATAATAGCTCTCGGTGTGGTCGGTTTTTCTTTAATGAGCTCAAGCTTATGGTCGCGGCAGCGTATGGTAACGTATACCTTATCGGTAATACCCATCTGAACATCGCCGTCAACGATATACGACGCTGAGCCCTTACTGATTGAATCCGTATTACCGAGAGCGCAGATAGCGCCGCCGATTGTATACATTGTAAGGATTGTTGATTTTTCAAAGAATTCCTTATCCTTTAAATCCTCTTCGCTCGGCATAAGATACTTAGTAAGAATATCCGTAAGCTTAGTGAAGGGACCTAAAAGAAACTGTAAAACCTGAACGGGATTCTTTGTGGGAATTCCGGGCTTTGAGTTATCGATAAGGTCGTTGAATTTTTCCGGAGATGAAAACTTCATCTTGCAGGTGCAGCCGTAATCCCCTTCGGTAAACTTGCAGCCGTCCTTGCTGAAATGATACGTAACGCACGGACCGTCGGTAACATCAAAGCAAAGAGCAACAGGTTTTTTCAGAGATTGACATACCGCCTTAGCCTCGTCAGTCATATCGCACAGATTTTCAAGTGTTCTCAAAACGCCGTACGCGTTGACGAAAGCAAGAGCTTTTGCTTCTTTCATAAAATACCTCCTTAATTGATTTTGTGCTGTTAAATACGTTTGTATTAAAAATGCACAAAAAATTATACAATAATGCAAATATATTATAGCACATTATATATATAATAACAATAACAAATGTATGACAAAATAGCAGATATTAAGGCAATTTATTAAACAAATTTGTATTAAATATTGTATTAAATCCGAAAGTATGGTATGATTGTTAAGATAAACATAATTATTTCGCAAGGGGGAAGTTTTATGTATGATGTAGCGATAATCGGCTGCGGCATATCGGGCAGCTCGCTCGCTTACTATCTTTCAAGATACGAGCTCAGTATCGCAATAATTGAAAAGCACAACGACGTCTGTATGGAGGCTACAAGGGCTAACAGCGCTATTATCCACGCGGGCTTCGACCCCGAGCCTGGTTCACTGTGCGCAAAATACAATGTAAGAGGCAATCAGCTTGCGGGAGAAATCTGTGAAAAGCTCAGCGTTCCGTTTGACAGAATCGGCTCGCTCGTAGTAGCTTTCACTCCCGCTGAACTTGACACTCTTTATATTCTCAATGACAGAGGCAAAAAAAACGGCGTTGAGAATATGAGAATAATTGACCAGAAAGAGCTTCGTAAAATGGAGCCTGAAATCTCTGACGAGGCTCTCGGCGCGCTCTGGGCGCCCAGCGCAGCTATTGTAAATCCTTGGGAATACGGGCTTGCTATGGCTGAAACCGCTGTAAGAAACGGCGCCGAGCTTATGCTCAATACCGAGGTTACGGATATAAAAAAGGAAGACGGCACGTGGAAAATAATCTGCTCGGATAAAACGGTTGAGGCTAAATACGTTATCAACGCCGCGGGCGTTTACAGCGACGATATTCATAATCTTGTAGCTGAGCCCAGCTTTATAATTGAAGCGGCGGCGGGCGAATATTTCCTTCTCGACAAGGTTGAGGGCGAAAGAGCAAACCACGTTATATTCCAGTGTCCGAACGAGCTCGGAAAGGGCGTTCTCGTATCCCCCACCGTTCACGGAAACTTAATTGTAGGACCTAACTCTATTCCGAGTAAAAAGGACGATACAAGAACTACTACCGCCTCTCTTGATTTCATCAGAGAAAAGGCGTGCAAGTCGGTTCCGTCTATCAATTACAGAGAGAACATAAGAAACTTTACGGGAGTAAGACCTAACGCAGATACTAACGATTTTGTTATAGGCTTTGCGGCAGAAGGCTTTATGGACGTAGCGGGAATTAAATCCCCCGGTCTCTCAGCCGCTCCCGCAATAGCAGAGGACGTTGTAAAAATGCTCGGCGAGGCGGGACTTGAACTCAGCGAAAAGGCTGATTTCATCGATTCAAGAGAGCATATAAGATTCAAGAAGCTCTCAAAGAAAGAGAAGAACAGACTCGTTGAGGAAAAGCCCGAATACGGAAGAGTAATCTGTCGCTGCGAAACAGTAACCGAGGGCGAAATCCTTGCCGCGTGCGAATCCCCGATTAAGCCCGTTTCGCTTGACGGAATAAAGAGACGCTGCTCTACGGGTATGGGTCGCTGTCAGGGCGGCTTCTGCGGACCGAAGATTCTCAGTATCCTTTCAAAATACAATAAAGTTAAGCCCGAGGCTGTTCTTCAGGACGATACGGGAAGCTACATTCTCACGGGCGAAACAAAATGCAAAAAGGAGGTCTGAACATGACATACGAATTAATAGTTGTCGGCGGAGGACCTGCCGGGCTTGCGGCTGCTCTTGCGGCGTATGAAAAAGGACTTAAGGATATTCTCATTATTGAGCGCGATAAGGAGCTCGGCGGAATACTCAACCAGTGTATTCACAACGGCTTCGGACTTCAGTATTTCAAAGAGGAGCTTACGGGCCCCGAATACGCAGGACGCTTTATTAAAATGCTCGAGGGAACGGGCATTGAGGTAATGTGCGATACGATGGTTCTTGAGGTTACTCAGGAAAAAGAGGTTCACTGTATCAACCCCGAAAAGGGCTATCAGGTACTCAGCGCCAAATCTATCGTTCTCGCCATGGGCTGCCGTGAGAGAACGAGAGGCGCAATCTCTATTCCGGGTACACGTCCCGCGGGCGTTCTTACCGCGGGCGCGGCTCAGAGATATGTTAATATGGAAGGCCATATGGTCGGAAAGAAGGTTATCATTCTCGGCTCGGGAGATATAGGACTTATTATGGCAAGAAGAATGACGCTTGAGGGCGCAAAGGTTCTTGCGTGCGTTGAGGTTATGCCTTATTCGGGCGGACTTCAGAGAAATATAGTTCAGTGTCTTAACGACTTTGATATTCCGCTTTATCTCTCTCATACAATTATTGATATTAAGGGCAAGGAGAGAGTAAGCGGCGTAACTATCGCAAAGGTTGGTCCCGACAGAAGACCTATTAAGGGAACGGAAATTGAATTCGACTGCGATACTATTCTTCTTTCGGTAGGACTCATCCCCGAAAACGAGCTCACGAGAACGGCGGGAATAGACGTTAACCCCGCTACCAACGGAGTAGTCGTATGGGAGAATATGGAGACCTCGGCTGAGGGTATTTTCGCAAGCGGTAACGTCGTCCACGTTCACGATCTCGTTGACTACGTAACGGGAGAAAGCCAGAAGGCGGGACGCGCGGCGGCTGAATACGTTAAGCTCGGCTCCCGTTCAAGACAGAATGCGATTACCGTTCACGAGGGCGACGGTGTAGGCTTTATAGTACCTCAGAAAATTCACAGAGAGGCTATGGACGCGGAGATATTCTTCCGTCCGAGAAGAATATTTGAAACAAGTAAAATCGTCGTCAAGGACGGCGAAAAGATAGTAGCTCAGCTTAAGCGCGCGCACATGGCGCCCGGCGAAATGGAGAGAGTAAGACTTTCAAGACGTCTTCTCGACGCAATAATGTCTGACGATATTACAGTAACAGCGGAGGAGGTAGAGGAATGACAGAGTTAATTTGTATCACCTGCCCGAGAGGCTGTCACCTTACGGTTGACGAGGATAACGATTACGCGGTAACGGGTAACGCCTGTCCGAGAGGCGCGGTCTACGGAAGAAACGAGCTTAAAAACCCCGTAAGAGTTGTTACTTCAACGGTAAGAACTAACCTTGAAACAGAGCCGAGATGCCCCGTAAAGACTAACGGCGCAATCCCGAAGGGCAAGATGTTCGAGGCTATGAGACTTCTTGACGATATCGTTCTTGAGGTACCGATTGAAACAGGTCAGGTTATTATCCCCGACCTTTTCGGAACGGGAATCGACTTCGTAAGCTGTAAGACAATAAAATAATTAAAAGCGACTGAGGGGCACCCCTCAGTCGCTTTTTTCAGTCAATATATATTGCTTTGTGTTTTGAAAACGGGATGTATTTATTAATTAAATCGTCCGTTTTTATCCTCATATACGAGGTTGTAGTCGAATCGGTACAGCCGTAGTATTCATAAGAAAGAACTGCCTTGTCTATAACAAGCTGAATTCTTTTTTCCTTATCGGTATGGAGGGTTAAAACCGTAGTTGAGCCGACCTCGCAGCCGAGCATCTCGCCGAGCATTTCAGCGGGCGCAAATGATACCCTCGATATTTCAAGCTTTTTGCTGAAATCCTTTGTAACGAAGGGCTTATCCCCCTCGGTTACGAAGAGATAGAAGTTTGTTTTCTGTCTGTTACAGAGGAGAAGCGTTTTAACCGTCTTAACCCCGAGCGCCGCGTCAATAGCGATACAGTCATCCATAGTTACCGCGGGCTCGTTGTCTACTCTTAAAAACTCAATACCGAGCTTTGCGAGTACGGAGTAAACCTCCTTCTGATATTTTGTTTTAAACTCCTCAGGCGGAGTATTTTTAACTTCGCTTACCTTAATCATTTTCTTCCTCTTTTTTACGGCTTCTAAGAAATTCCGAAAGCGATTTTACGCCGAGAATACAAAGCGTTACAACGCCCGTTGTACCTAAAATACAGCACGGAATTATATAGTAGTTTTTATGAGATAAAAGCCTGTCAACGTTAATTCCGATTTCGCCGAGCTTCTGTGAATTCGACTTTGTAACGTCGGCGCCTATGTAGGGAATCGTGCTTATCGTATCGGGGCTCTGGGTAGTAACCTGAGAATTAACGGCGGTTACGGTAAAATCGCACTGTCTGTAAATCTCGTCGTTAGCGCATACAACGACGGTCGCCTTACCCTCTCCCGTTGCGGTAATGAGTCCCGTGTCCGAGATTGTAATTATATTTTCCTCGTCGCAGAAATAGCCTACAACCGCGCTTGAATCAAGAATTATGATTTGGAATCTGATTTATTTGATTATGTATCGAATGATTAGTATTACAT
>CAMVRG010000048.1 GCA_947169815.1 uncultured Clostridia bacterium
GTTCTTCTCTCGGTCGTTTCGGGACTGAACAGTAAGGAAATCGGAAAAATCTGTGATATGACGGCGGGCGCGGTTCGTTCCAAGCTGTCGCGAAGCCTCAAAAAAATGAGAGATTTTCTGGAGGGATAGTAATGAATAATAACGATTTTGAATTTATCTCTTCAAAATTTGAAGAGGAAGACATTAAAGCGCCCGAGAGCCTGAGCGCTGAAAATATAATAAACGGCTTTGATAAAAAAAGCGTTAGTAATATTGTTAAAATTAACAAGAACAAGAGGGGCTTTAAATCGTTCGTCGCGGTAGCGGCCTGTATTGCGCTTGTTATTACAAGCGTTGCGATAGGCGGAAAATATCTGCGCGAGCCCGTTAAGGTTGACGAGAGCGATAATACCGTAGCTCAGGCTAAGCTCGAGGGAATCAGGTACTTTTCGAGCTACGACGAGCTTGAAAAAACGTTAAAGGAAATTGCCCCCGACGAGAGAAATATTATTGAAAAGGGGCTCGGCTCAATAACAAGTAATTTTTCAAAGTCAGCGGACGCGGTAAACGAGGAAGCAGCTGCCGATGGGCTGAGCGCTCCGTCCTCCGCAAGCAGCTTTGCGAAAACGAATACCCAGGTTGAAGCGGTTGACGAGGCGGATATAATCAAGACCGACGGAAAATATATCTACTACCTTTCCGACGAAGAGGACAGCGTTATAAGAATTTACTCCGCCGATAAGGGCGAGACGAAGCTCGTATCAACTATTGAGCTTTCGTCTGAAAACGACCGCTTTTTCCACGAGATGTATATAAACGGCGATAAGCTTATTGCAATCGGAAACTATACTGAAAGCAAGAACGACTACGAGCCGAATACCTTTCTTAACATCTACGATATAAGCGACAGAAAGGAGCCCGGGCTTGTTAAGGAATACGCTCAGTCGGGCGCGTATTCAACCTCGAGAATGTACGGAAACTGCGTATATCTTATTTCAAATTACGCTAAATTCTATTACAAAAAGGGCTTTATCCCTTACGTTTACTGCGACGGCGAAAAGGGCGACCTTCCCGTTGAGAATATCTGTGCGGTAGAGGAGTGCAGAGGCGCAAGCTACGCGGTTATCGGCGCGGTAAGCCTTGACGGAAAAACATCGAAGCAGAATACGAAGGCGGTTTTAGGCGTATCGGAGGACGTATACTGTAACGAGAAGAATCTTTATCTCACGGGCGTTAATTACAACTACGGCGAGGTTGCCGACGATAACTACGAAAAAACGCAGATAATAAAATACAGCTTCGACAACACAAAGGTTGAGCTCAGAGCGAGCGGAACGGTTAAGGGATATGTAAACAATCAGTTTTCACTCGACGAGAAGGACGGAAAGCTCCGCGTCGCCACGACGGCTTCAAACTGGGAGACCGGAAACGATAAAAACTACCTCTTCATTCTTGACGAAAAGCTTGAAAAAATTGGCGAGGTAACGGGCTTTGCGAAGGGCGAGCAAATTAAGGCGGTAAGGTATTTAGGCGATACGGCTTACGTAATTACCTTCGAGCAGACCGACCCGCTTTTCGTAATCGACCTTACGGACCCGAGGAATCCCGAAATAAAGGGAGAGGTAAAAATTGACGGCTTCTCCTCGAGCCTTACCCCCGTTGACGAAAATACGCTTCTCGGTATAGGCTATTCGACTAAGGTCAACGAATTCGGCGGAGTCCAGACTAACGGACTTAAGCTCGTTGTATTCGATATAAGCGATAAGGAGCATCCGAAAACGCTTTCCGAAAAGGAGCTTATTAACCGCGACAGCCCCGTTCAGTATAATCATAAGGCGCTGTGTATCAACCGCGACAGAGGCTATTTTGCAATTCCGTATTATTCGTACAACGATTACGACGCTGACGATTTCGAGGTTGAAAACGCACACAATTCGGTAGGAATAGTAAGGGTAAATAACGGAAAAATTGAATTTACCGAGCTTGACTGCGGTAAGGAGGACGAGGTAGTACGCTGCACCTATATAGACGATTACCTCTACGCCGTACTCAGCGAGAGCGGAGAAATCGAAAGTTTTAACGTAAAGTAAACAGTAAAACTAAAAGCCACGAATTTTTCGTGGCTTTTAGTTATTTACTTTCCTGAACATATCGTTAATCTGTTCTTTAAGAAGGGGATATTTTTTGAGGTTTATATCCTCTCTGAGCATATTCTGAGCGCAGGACTGACAGATCCTGAGCGTTTCCATATCCTCGAGCATATCCGCGATAACGAGGTTCGGGAGACCGTGTTGTCTTTTTCCGAAAAAGTCGCCCGGGCCTCTCGCTTTAAGGTCGTAATCGGCGATTTTAAAGCCGTCGCTCGTTTCCTTCATAACAGCGAGCCTGTCTTTAGAGGTGTCGCTCTTGTTATCCGATACAAGAATACAGTAGGATTTATCGCTTCCTCTTCCTACTCTTCCCCTGAGCTGATGAAGCTGGGAAAGCCCGAAGCGGTCGGCGTTTTCAATGAGCATAATAGTTGCGTTGGGATTGTCGACCCCGACCTCTATTACCGTCGTTGCAACAAGAATCTGAACGTCGCCGCGTGAAAAGGCGTTCATTACGTTATCCTTTTCCTTCGCTTTGAGCTTGCCGTGGATAAGCCCGAGGTTATAGCCCTTAAAGGCGGTCGTTGAAAGTTTTTCGGCGTATTCCTTAGCGGAGATTAAATCGCTCTCGCCCTCGTCTACAAGGGAGCAGACGATATACGCCTGAGCGCCCTCGTCGACATTTTTGCGTATAAAGGAGTAAATTCTCTCGTGGTATGAGGAGTCAACAACGTCCGTCCTTACGGGCTTGCGTCCCGCGGGAAGCTCGGCGATAATTGAAATATCGAGGTCGCCGTAAATAATGAGCCCGAGCGTTCTCGGAATAGGCGTTGCGCTCATAACGAGAAGGTGGGGGTTGTCGCTCTTCATAGCGAGGCTCGCCCTCTGTTCAACGCCGAAGCGGTGCTGCTCATCGGTTACAACAAGCGCGAGGTCCTTAAACTCAACGTCGTTCTGAATAAGCGCGTGAGTTCCGATTATAAGGTCAATTACTCCGTCCATAAGGGCGGCTTTGATTTCACGCTTTTCCTTCAGTTTAGTTGAGCCCGTAAGAAGCGCAATTCTTATATCCGTATCCTTAAAAAGCTCTGAAAGCGTCTCAAAATGCTGAAGGGCAAGAATTTCGGTAGGCGCCATCATAGCCGCCTGCCAGCCGTTTTTTATTACCGTGTACATAAGCGCCGCGGCAACCGCGGTTTTACCCGAGCCGACGTCGCCCTGAACGAGACGGTTCATAGTCTCGCTGCTCTTCATATCGTTTATACAGTCGTTTATCGCGCGCTTTTGAGCATTAGTCGGTGCGAAGGGAAGAAGGGGGTAAAACTCTTCGGTAAAGTCATTTTTTATAACGAAGCCGTTTTTTGAATGCTTTTTATATCTCAGCCTGATAAGACCGAGCTGAAGGGTTAAAAGCTCCTCAAATATAAGGCGTTTTCTTGCGATTTCAATGTTTTTTCTCTCAGACGGAAAATGTATCTGCCTGATAGCGAAATCAAGCGAGCATAGGTCGTAGCGCTGTTTTATCTCGTCGTCGAGAGTATCCTCAAAATGCTCAACCTTTTCAAGCGCCGCCTTAACTACCTTTGCAATCGCCTTTGAATTAAGCCTTTCGGTTGAGGGGTAAATCGGGTTAATACCTACGGCGCCGTCAGTCTTTTCAATCTGGGGCGAGCTCATCGACGCGCTCGTAAAGCTCTTTTCAAGCTTTCCGTACAGAATGTATTCGTCGAAGGTGCGAAGCGCCTTTGCGAGGTATTTATTATTGAAAATAGTAACGTGGATTACGTTATCGCCGTCGGAAAAATTACACTTATAAAGAGTCAGTCCCTTTCGTATAAGCGATTCCTTAACGGGCGTAATCATAGTGGCCTTAATCGTTACCGTATCGCCGTTTTTGGCTTCGGATACGGTTGTGGTTTTGCTCCAGTCCTGATACTTTCTCGGGTAGTAATGCACTAAATCGTCAAGCGAAAACACGCCCAGCTTATTGAAAAGCTGAGCTCTTTTTTCGCCTACGCCCTTTATGTACTTTACGTCAAAACCTTTGAGTTCGTTCATCAGTTGTAGTACCAGTCCTCAATATTTGAAAAATAGTTTCCGTCGTAGCCCTGCATATCGCCCTGAAGCGATTTTGTATAACAAATCATACCCTGTCTGTAAAGAAGGGGAACGAAGGGCATTTCCTGAGTAAAATTAAGTATAAACGAGCCTATCTCTTTATCGCCCTTAAGATAGGCGCGGTAAGCCTTTGCGGTTTTTCCGTCGGTATCAATTCCGTGGTGGGTTGCGCCGTCGGAGCTGAAGAAGGACGAAAGGCTCATATCGCCCTTGAGTTTGGTTTCGCCAATATAAATATCGTAGTAGCCATCGCGTACGTATTCCTTATATTCAGAGCTTTTTAATACTCTTAGGTTAACGGTAAAGCCCGCCGCCTCAAGCTGTTGCTTAACAAGATTTGCCGTAGCCCTTTTTCCCTCGGATTTATCCGTAAGAAGAGTGAGTTTAAGTCTGTCCTTTGAATATCCGCTTGAAGCAACCGCCTGTTTTGCGGCGTTTAAATCGGCGCCCGTTTCAAAAATCTGAGTCTTTTTTGAAAGGCTTGTAACGGGATTGAATATTGATTTTGCCGCCGTAGCATAGCCGCGGTATGCGCTTTTTACGAGCGCGTCGCGGTTTACCGCAAGGTTAATAGCCCTTCTTATATTCCTGTTTTCGGTTATTCCGTTTTTACAGTAAATGCCTATATAAACGAGGTTGTTGAGATTTACCGTTTTTGAGGCGGAAAGAATTTTAGTCTTGCTTCCCTCGGCTAAATCGAGGTAGGCGTAGCTTATATTACCTATATTAATTGCGTTTTCGATTGACTCGTTTGTGGTAATATTAACTAAATTAATTTTAGCGAATTTCGGGTTGAAATTCGGATAATATTCGTTTTTGACGAGCGCAACGCTTCCGTCAGCCTCGGTAAACTTATACCTTCCCGAGCCGATTTTAAAGCCCTGCTTGTTTTTCTTCATTCTCGCTATCGCGAAGGTAAGAAGCTTGTGCGCTTCGGGGTTCGGACTCTTTAAACGGAAGGTTACCTCGTATGCGCTTTCAACCTCTATCGAGCTGAATACGGAGAGGGTCGAAGCCCAGTGAGGGGATTCCTTCGCCATTTTAAACGAGTACTCAATGTTTTCGCCCGCAATTCCCGTTGAGTCAGAAAACTTAAGTCCCGTTTTCAGCCTGACTACAAGCGTTTCGGGGTCTTTATAGGTATAGCTTTCGGCGATGGAGGGTACAGCCTCGTAATTTTCGTCAAGGATAAAGAGCGAGTCGTAAACGAGAGTCTGAATAACCTGATTGTTAAGCGTTTCGGTTTCATACGGGTCAAGCGAGTCAGCCATAGAATAGCTGAGCCTGAAGCTCGAGGTATCGACCTTGGACTGAACGGTTGTTTCAACCTTCTGTTTTTTTATTACGGGATTATTTCCCCCGCCCGAGCAGCCCGAAAGAGCCGCCGCTAAAAGCACTGCTGAAAGAAGCAGCGCAATATATCTTTTTATCATCTTCTGAACCTTTCTATGTGAACGGTTTTACCTGTTTTATTATCAATATCAAAGAGACAGCCCTCTATCGTACACGGACCGTCGGGATTTGAAAAACGCACGGGGAGATTTGTTTTCATCTTTCTTATCGCCCTTTCGGGTTCAACCCCGAGTACGGAATAGTACGGTCCCGTCATACCTAAATCGGTAATATAGCCCGTCCCGTTCGGGAGAATCTGTTCGTCCGAGGTTTGAACGTGGGTGTGAGTTCCGAAAAGAACCGAAGCGCGCCCGTCAACGTAAAAGCCGAGCGCCTTTTTTTCGCTGCTCGCCTCGGCGTGAAAGTCGATAATGATTATGTTTGCGCCTTCATTTTCAGCGTTTTCAAGCTCTCGGTCAATACAGTCAAACGGGTTTTCGATATTATCAAGATAGACCGCGCCCTGAAGGTTAATTACCGCTATTTTAACGCTTCCCTTGTCAAGATAGACCGCGCCCTTTCCGGGGGCGGAGGGGTGGTAATTAGCGGGGCGGATAATAAACTCGTTTTCGTCGAGATAATCCGAAATTTCGGGGCGTCTCAAAGCATGGTTTCCGAGCGTTATTACGTCAACTCCCGAGTCGAAAATAAAGTTTGCGCTCTGGGGAAGAATTCCGTTTCCTACCGCTGAATTTTCTCCGTTTGCGATTACAAGGTCAGCCCTTAATTCTCTTTTTAGTTTAAAAATATTCTCTCTGAGGTATTCACAGCCCTGTCTTGAAACTATATCGCCGATAGTTAAAATTCTCATAAAATCTCTTTTCTATATATTAAGATGAATATATTATATAATATAAAAAGAACAAATACAATAAAAGTTGAAAAAAATATTTGTATATGATATTATTACTGTATAACAATATGAAGAGGTGTTTTTATGCACGAATCCGGCGAAATGTATCTCGAAACTATATATGTTCTGTGTAAGAAGAAGCCCGTTGTACGTTCTGTTGACGTAGCTGAAAAAATGGGCTTTTCAAAGCCGAGCGTAAGCAGGGGAGTCAGTATTCTCAAACGCGACGGCTATATTACGGTAGACGAGGGCGGCCAGTTAAAGCTTACCGATTTCGGGCTCGGGCTTGCCAAAAAAATATACGAGCGCCATACCGTTTTAACCGAGCTTCTTGTAAAGCTCGGCGTTCAGGAGGATATCGCCGAAGAGGACGCGTGCAAGATAGAACACGTAATTTGTGACGAAACGCTTGAAGCGATAAAGAAGCATATAAAGGATATATAATATGGATTTATCTTTAATTATTCCCTGCTATAACGAGGAGGGAAGCGTTGAAAGGTTTTTTGAAGAGGCTGAAAAGACCTTCTCTGAAAGTCCGATAAAATATGAATATGTTTTTATTGACGACGGAAGCACCGACTCTACCGCCGATATACTTAAAAGGCTTTATAATACCTATACGGATAAGAATATAACCGTAATAAGTTTTTCGCGTAATTTCGGTAAGGAGTCCGCAATCTTCGCGGGGCTTCAAAACGCCGTCGGAAGCTATATGTGTATAATTGACGCCGACCTTCAGCAGAGGCCCGAAACCGCGCTCGAAATGTTCAGGCTCGTTATACAAAATCCCTCTCTTGACTGCGTATGCGCCTATCAGAGCGAGCGAAGCGAGGGTAAGGGCATGAGCTCTTTAAAATCCACGTTTTATAAAATTATCAATAAGCTCGCTGAAACCGAGTTTAAAAACGGGGCTTCCGATTTCAGACTCTTTAATTCCAAGGTAAGAGACGCCGTTCTCTCTCTCGGAGAGTATCACCGCTTTTCAAAGGGAATATTCAGCTGGGTAGGCTTTAACGTTCACTATATGGAATACACTGCCGACGAAAGAGAGAGCGGAAAGAGTAAGTGGAGCTTCTTTAAGCTGTTTAAATACGCGGTATCGGGAATAGTTTCCTTCTCAACCGCGCCCCTTAAGCTCGCGGGTTATATCGGCTCGGCCGCTACGGTTTTTTCAGTTATTTATCTTATAGTAACCGTAATAAGAAAGCTGACCTATAATATCAACGTAGACGGCTTTACTCAGCTTGTAATTCTTATAACGTTTTTCAGCGGAGTTCTGCTATTCACTCTCGGAATTATCGGCGAGTATATCGCGAAGATTTACCAGCAGGTCAAAAACCGCCCGATATATATCGCAAAGGATATCCTTAAACGAAACGATAAATAAAAAACACCCTACGGGGGTGTTTTTTTATTTTAATCTTGCTTCAAGGCGGTAAATCGGGAAGCCCTGAGAGGCGAATTTTTTTTCGTATTCGGTTTCGATATTGCCCTCGAATCCACTGTTGTGAAGGTCGAGGGAAACGTCCGAAATTATAAAGCCCGCCTTTGAAAAGCTCTCTATCGAGTATTCAAAGAAATGCATATTATCCGTTTTCTGACAAATCGGAGCGCCGTCTTTAAGAAGCGGCTTATAGATATTTAAAAATCTTTCGTTCGTCAGTCTGTGGTTTTCATATGTATTTTTAGGATAAGGGCAGGAGAAATTGAGAAAGAGCGTTTCGATACTTTTTTCGGGGATAAAGCTTTCAAGATATTCTGCGGCGCAGCTTGCAAACTTTATATTTTTAAGTCCCTTTTCCTTCGCTTTTTCACAGCCGACTACTATAACGTCGCTGATTTTTTCAACCATAAGGATGTTTTTATCTGGATTCTGCTCGGCAAAGGCTACCGCAAAGCCGCCCTTACCGCCGCCGATTTCAAGATAAACGGGATTGCCGTTTCTGAAAAGCTCTGAAAAATCAAGAAGATGTCTCTCGTTTTTAGCCTCGGCAAAGTTCTTGCTCTCATTTCTCAGCGTTATTAAATAATCCGAAACCGCCTCAAGGCGCGTCTCAAGATTTTTCTTATGTCTCATTCTCATTTGTCAGTCCGCCTGTATATGTTTTTTAAGCCTCGACGTTAAAAGCGAGGCTGTTATTATTTTTACCGCGTCGGGAATTATAAACGGGGTTACGCAAAGCGCAAGCGTTTTTGAAAGCGTTACGGACGCGGTTTCGTTTGAATAAACGATTATAAACCACGCCGTACCGAAGGCGTAGCAAAGGGCGATTCCGAGTACCATTGAAAGAAGAAGCGCCCAAAGCTTATCGCATTTATCGGATACGAGCCCGACTACCGAAGCGGTAAATATAAAGCCGATTATATAACCGCCCGTCGCGCCGCCGAGAACTCCTATTCCGCCCTTAAAGCCCGAAAAAACGGGGACGCCTACGGCGCCGAGCGTAATATATACAAGAGTTGAAAGCGCACCGCGCTTAAAGCCTAAAAGTCCGCTGACAAGACAAACCGCCATAGTCTGAAGGGTTACGGGGATAACGCCGACAGGAATTGTAACCCAGGAGCATACAGCGATTAACGCCGCGGAAAGTCCGATAAAGGCGAGGTCTTTAGTTTTAAACCTGCTCAAGCGCCTGTTCAATGTCGGCTATAATATCGTCCTTGTCCTCGATACCGCAGGAGAAGCGGATAAGGTCGGGGCTTACGCCGCATTCCTCAAGCTGCTTATCCGAAAGCTGACGGTGAGTAGTTGAAGCGGGGTGGAGGCAGCAGGTGCGCGCGTCGGCAACGTGGGTTACTATCGCGGCGAGCTTTAAGCTGTCCATAAACTTAGTAGCCGCCTCTCTTCCTCCGTCAACGCCGAACGAAACTACGCCGCAGGTACCCTTTGGCATATACTTTTTAGCCAGCTCATACTGGTTATCGTCCTCAAGCATTGAGCATTTAACCCAGGTAATCTTCGGGTGGTTTTTAAGATATTTTGCTACCGCGAGCGCGTTTTCGCAGTGGCGCGGCATTCTTAGATGAAGGGTTTCAAGCCCGAGATTGAGAAGAAACGCGTTCTGAGGCGCGGGAATTGAGCCGAGGTCGCGCATAATCTGAGCCGTAGCCTTGGTTATATATGCGCCCTTGCCGAAATCCTTTGTATAAACTACGCCGTGGTAGCTCTCGTCGGGAGTAGTGAGTCCGGGGAACTTATCGTTCTGTTCCCAGTCAAAATTACCCGAATCTACGATAGCTCCGCCAACGGTTGAGGCGTGTCCTTCCATATACTTTGTAGTTGAATGGGTAACTATATCACAGCCGAATTCAATCGGTCTGCAGTTTATAGGGGTTGCAAAGGTATTGTCGATAATAAGCGGAATACCGTTTTTATGAGCAACCTTTGCGAATACCTCTATATCCATAATATCAAGGCTCGGGTTAGAGATAGTCTCGCCGAAAACCGCCTTTGTATTGGGCTGAATAGCCGCCTGAATTTCCTCTTCGGTTGCGGTAGGGGATACGAAGGTAAAGTCGATACCGAGTTTTTTCATCGTAACGTTAAAAAGATTATAGGTTCCGCCGTAAATTGCCGAGGACGAAACGATATGGTCGCCAGCCTGAGCAATATTAAATATGGCGTAGAAGTTAGCCGCCTGTCCCGAGGAGGTGAGCATACCCGCAACGCCGCCCTCAAGCATAGCGATTTTGCCCGCGGCATAGTCGTTAGTCGGATTCTGAAGCCTCGTATAGAAATAGCCGCTTTCCTTAAGGTCGAAAAGGTTACCCATTTCAACCGAGGAATCGTATTTAAAGGTTGTACTCTGGACAATCGGGATTACTCTCGGTTCTCCGTTTTTGGGCTCATAAGCGCCCTGAACACAAATTGAATCAATTTTCATAGTTTTTACCTCTTATTTTCAGACACCGTACGCGCTTACAAGGCGGTCGTATTCGGTGTCGTTTATTGCAATTACGCTTCCGTGTCTCGGGGAGCAGTTGTTTATTGTATACGAAGACGAGTCAAGCGTATGGAAGTTTTTGAAATCGTTTGACTGGTTCATTACAAAGTAGCCGTCGCCGTATGCGTCGGCAAGCATAACGAGCGTATCAGTTCCCGTAATGAAATGGGAGTTACAGCCCTCGAGCCCGACGTTATTGTTTACCGCTTTGGTCGGATTGGCGGCGTCTCCGTAGGGACCCGTAAGGTTCTTACTCGTTACGTAGCATATCGTAGCGGTACCCTCGTCCTTGTAGTAAAGATAGTAGGTATCGTTTTTACTGTCGTAGAATATATCGCCGTCGATAGAGCTTGATTCTACCGTATTTCCTTCTTTATTAACAAAGGTTGTAGCCGATTTATAAAGAAGCTGCGGATAGGAATACCTGCTCTGGTCAAGTAAATCGTCGGTGTAGCAATAGTACATATTGGTTACATTCTGAGAAATTGACCACGAGGCGAGACCGAAATATACAAGATATTTCTGCTCGTTTTCATCCCAGAATACCTGAGGCGCCCAGCAGCGCTGAATATCGGGAGCGTTTGTTATTTCGCTCATATTTATTACCGTTTCGTCGCCCCAGTTAACCAAATCTTTTGAACGCCAGAGAATCATAGTATTACTGTTACCCCACCATACGTCGGTCGAGGCGTCCATATCGGTTGCGATAATATAGTAGTAACCGTCCTGACCCTTGAAAATATACGGGTCGCGGCAGTTGAGAGTGCCGAGCGTCTGGGTAATTACGGGGTTGTTATTGTTAAGGGGAGAGAAGTTGTAGCCGTCCTTTGAAACGGCAAAGCGTATTCTCTGCTCGCTCTGAGCGTTGCCCGTAAAGTATGTGAAAAGGTATGCGCCCTCGGTTGATGTTGCGGGGGTTTTTCCGCTTTTCAGAACAACTGTTGTAACCGACCTTGCGGGGATACATACCGCGTCGCCGATATTTCCGCTGTCATAGTGCTCAAGGTCGCGGTTATTATCGGTAACGTAGGAATCGTAGGACAAGAAGCTGTTATCCGTAAAGGTTGTGTATTCGATAGTATCGGAGTTGTTTATGTAAACTATTACAACGCTTCCGTCGGGGTTGAGATACGCGCTTTCCTCAATATAATTGTTCTTGTCGGTTCCCGAATCGTAATCGGTAGTCCAGTTATAGGTTCTGGCGGTAACGAGATTCTTGCCGAATTCGCTTCCCGTTGAAACCGAGATTCTCTTAGCGCCCGATTCAATGAACTTTGAATAGTTGCCGAGACACCAGAGTCTCTTTGAGGTCTGAATATTATCGTGATTCGTTGAGCTTATATATACAAGGCTGTCGGGATATATTCCCTTACCGCAGGCGGTCCACCAGTCCCATTCAACGGAATTGAGAATAGTCATATCCTGATAGATAATATCAGCCATAGCAAGCCCGTAGTCGATAGTCATACCGTTTGTGCTTCCGCCCTCTGACTGAATATGACCGAGAACGCCTGAGGAGGCGTCGTTAGTCATCTGGCAGTATTCGGTAGAGCGTACCTTCTGCCCGTAGTAGTTGCCTCTGAGCGTTGTTGCTGCGGCTTCTCTGTCCGCGGTGCTTGCCCAGTAGGAATGAGCCGCAACGGTATCTACATAGTTTCTTATGTTCTTATTATTACTGTACTGCGAAGAGAAGCACTGAGCTAAAAACCTGTTCCACCAGTAGTTGTGATTAACCTGGCCCGATTCCCAGATTTCTACGTCAACCTTGCCGCTGAGCTTTGAACTGCCCGTAACTGCGGGAACCATATAGAGATTATAAAAGCTGCGTGCGGTTGTTTCGGTAAAGTGGCAGCCCTCCTGGTTGCTTGACTGGGTTCCGTCGCCGTTGTACCAGCCCGACCAGTCCCATTCGGGCTCGTTAATCGGGGATACCGAGGTTACGTTGTAGCCCTCGTCGATAAAAT
>CAMVRG010000049.1 GCA_947169815.1 uncultured Clostridia bacterium
AGGTCGAGGTCACATTTCTCTCTTCCCTGCCCCTGCTTTTCATTATCGCTCAGAGAGGAATAGTAATCAGTCGAGGTATAGCTTATATAAGCCGTTACCTTTTCATCGTCCTCCTCGTCCTTGTCGTCCTCCTCGGACTCCACGTGAACGAAGCAGAAATCGCAGCTTTTGCCTATTTCCCCGCCTTCAATGTATTTCCAACCCGCAGGGATAATAAACACGCAGCCCGTTTCCTCGTCCTTATATTCAACCGAGGTAACGTCGGCAAGCACGGTAAACGGGAGTAAAAGCGACATAAACAGTGCAATAAGCGAAACGCATAGTTTTTTCATTTATTCGTCCTCCGTATCTGAGCCGTCAGCTTCAACCGAATACAGCATAACCGTTTTACCTTTTTCTATATCCTTTTCAAAAAGCGCGCAGCCGCTGAATTTATATCCGTCGGATGACCGCTTACCCGATTTCATCATAAAGTAAAGCGTATTGTCGCTTTTAACGGCGAAATCAAGAGTTACAAAGCTGTCTCCGCTTTCCTTTTCACTCGCCCTGACTGACGTGAACTGCGAATAGTCATCGGGAGTTATAAGCTCCTCGTTTTTACCCGATGCAGGGCTGAACTTGTAAACCGTTCCGTTTTCATAGGTATAGCCGTTCATCGAGGCGTTACCGTCTTTAATAGTCTTTCCTGCCGAGTTTACGGTAAAGAAGTCCTTATCGCTTTTTTCGAGAATATCGCCGCCCGAGCCGTCGAGCTTAGCCTTTACGATATTTCCGCCCATAAACTCATCGTCCGAGCTTTTATAGCTTCCGTATACATAATAGATATAATCGCCCGAAATATACGCGTCGCGGACAAGGGATACTGTTCTTCCGTAGCTTCCTTCGCTGTCATAGAGGTCGCTGTCGGTAACATAAAGAACTCTGTTAGCGCTTCCGTTAGCAAATACGCTCGATACGGTAGTTTTACCGCGGTGCGCCTCGCTGTATTCAGCCTGCTCCGCCTGATAATATACCCTTTCATTGTCGCAGGCAAGAAAACGCGCGTTATATACGGTATTAACCTTTTCAAGCCCCATTGTCTTTATAGCCTTAATGGTACCGAATTCATATCTCGTTCGCTCGGGCGAGTATACAACGTAGGCGCCGTTTTGTACTACGCCCTCGATAACGCCCGTATCGTGGAAGGTTACGTCGTTACCGCTCATATCGCAGGAGTCGACGTTAAAGCTGTTTGAATTTCCGTTAGCCTTCTGGAAGAAAATTCTGTTTCCCGCGAGAGCAAGATTACCCGCGCCCGCGGTTTCAACGAGCACAGTTTCGGTTCCGTCCTCATCGCGTCTTATGAGCTGGTTTTCAGCGCCCGAGCGGTATTTGTAATTACCCGATTCGCTTCCCTCTTCGGAAAACGAGGAGTCGTTATATTTCCAGTAGTAAATATAATGTCCGCTCTTAACAACGCCGCCGAAGTTAATATCGGTTTTTGAGACGTTCTGCTTTTTGTCGCTCTCTTCGTTTTTCTTGACCGCTTTTTCAAATTCATCGCGGTTAGCGTCATTTAAAAGAGATACCGAATTAGTATAATCGTTTATTATATACTCGTCTGTTTCGCCCTTATCAGTATCGTTTATAAGGGAGTATGAATAGGTAAATATAAGCGCGTCCTTTTCCTGCTTTGTAAGGGTAAACTTACCGTCGCCGTCGCTTACGCTCATATCTTTAAGCTTATATTTTCCGAAAAACTTTTCCGCTTTTTTGCTGTTTTCATCCGATACTTTCTTTAATTCAAGAGTATCGAATTCAGTAAAGCTGCCCGCAGTTATGGTATAGACCTTACATTCCCATTTACCGTCAGAAACGCGCTCAAAAAAGATATAGTTCTTATCCTTTCCCTCAACCTTATAAAGCTGGAATTCGTGAGGATAGTGAGACGAAAAGCTACGGGTAAAATCGTCCTCGCTGAAAGCGACAAGCGTTTTATTCATATCAACGCCGACATTAGAAGCGGGGTTATCCGAGCCCTGAACAATACTGCTCGGGTTATACTCATAACAGGAAATATTATACTCAATATTATCACCGCTCTTATCCGCATAGCCTACGATAAACTCGTCGGTCTTATCCTTGCTTAAATCGTACATCTCGGCAAAAAGCATTCCAGTACCCGTAACGTAGGGATGGTCGGTATCCATAACGCCGTGCTTTGAATAAAGCGTTTCGTTAAAATACGTCACGAAGCTTGAGTGAGAAGCGGCACGCTTTTCCTTACCGCCAATCCAGCCGTTCGAGACCGCAACAATAACAACGCTTACAACGATAAGGATTGAAATAATAGCGAGAAAAATAGCTATTATTCCCCTTTTTGTAACCGTTTCCTCTTCATGCTCGCTGAATTCGTCCATAGGAACAAACTCGTCGCCGTCGCAGACGGGACAGAGCCCTGTATATTTATCAAGCGGAGTTCCGCATTTTTCACAGACGTGCTTCATACCCGTTCCTTTCAAATAATAAAGCATTATTTATACTATTATATATTGTGTGCAGAAATTTTTCAACCCCAACATATAAATAAAAAAGGACCGTCCTGAGACAGTCCTTTTTAATTAAATCAGTCGAAGAATATCTGAGCGCCCTCGGGCAGGTTCGGATTAAGTGACGAATCGTAAATGAAGTTATTCGGGTCAACATTATCCGGAGCCTCAACATACGTCTTTTCGGGAATCAGATATACGCTTCCCGATTCGGCGATATGAAGGTCCATAGTACGCCAGTTATTGAATCTGTGGAACGCCTGATAATAGCAGTTCATCGTTACCGTATCACCGAGTACGCAGCCCCAGATTTCTGAATAATATCCGTCAAAGTCGATATTATTCTGAGGAGCGTAGAACAGACACGCCAGCTTGCCGTACATAGCGTAGTAATCAATCTTGCCGTAGTAGGAAGCTATTGCGTTCGGAAGCTCCTTGAGCACGCTTTCGTCATACGCCGTATTCGTATATACGTTAAAGATATCTACATCGCTCTTATTAGTTACGAGATAAGTCATTCTCATATTAATACTCGTTACGATATTCATCTTATTATTTGCATATACGATAGCGGGATAAGGAACTCGTACCTCTTTTCTCGTATCTTCGGATATAGTCTCACCGCAGGAATCACACTTAAGAAGCTTCACAGGTTCTGTATAAGCCTCGCCGCACTTACTGCAAACTCCGCTTTCAATATCATCTGCCGAAAGAACCTTTTCACAGTGCGGGCAACAATCAACGCCCTGAACCTCGTTCTTACGTGAAGTCATGTGGTAATAGTATCCTCCGTGAGCCTTCGTATTCTTACATGTATAGCGGTAACCCGGGCCTTCGCTGCCCTCTGAGTCAAAGCCCGCCATAGGCTTAGAGGTATCTGCACCGTTTGAATGAGTAATCGCGTTCCTGATAGTACCTACAAGGTTCGATACGCCGTTAACAACGTTGAACGACGGAGCCGTGCAGGTAAAGTTATGACCGAGGTAAATCAGCGAATCCTTTCTCAGTACGCACTGACCGGGAACTACGCAGTCGTAAGTACCAAGGAGCGAAGCGTTCTTATAAAGTGTAAGCTGACCGAGAGTATAAATACTTCCGTCGTGAGCCATAAGCGCCTGCTTAATCTCATAACCCGCCTTTTTAATAAGGTTTATTATCTTTGATAATAACGTATCGCCCGCTACACCGGTATATGGCAGATACTGGTAGGTGCTGTTTCCGAAGGTTTCGGGAAGAACCCAAAGGTCGGAGTTGCTTTTGAGCTCGATATTATCGGGACAGTAAACGTACTTGCCGACAACAACGCTTGAATACATAAACTCCTTAATATGACCGTTGAGAGCAACCATGGAGCCCTGAATAAATACGTTAGCGCCCCACGGGAAGAAGAGGTCCTTATCACAATCTTTTCTTGAACAATGCTCTCTCTCGAAGTCCTCATCGCTGAGCGGAAGGTGACAGTACGGACAGTTATCCTCTTTTTCGAGCTCGGTTGAGGTATCAATCGTTGTAGCGTCTGAAACAGCAGAGGAGGTTCCGTTTCCGTCAGCACCTGCATCAAACTGCGACATATCAAAGTCCTTATTACAATCCTTACAGTGATGATTCTGTAATTCTTCATCGTCAAGAGGTTTACCGCAACCGCTATTCGGACATACCTTTTCGGTAATATCGTCATCGTTATAAGAGCCCTCGCTGCCCTCGGTTACCGTTCCTACGCCGTAGCTTAGCTTACGTCCTCTCGTATAGCTTCCATCTGCAAGCTCGCCTATCTGGATATGCTTAGTCGAATACATATCGCCGCCGACTATACACCTTACCTGGTCGCGGAGGTCAATAGTGCCTCTGTTGGAAAGGTCAAGAATATCAAGCGTATCAATAATCGTAGTCAGCGCACTCGAGCCAGCGTTCATACTACCGCCGACGTAGAATTCGGAATAGTTACCGCCTTCAATAGAGGTCTTAGCCGTCATATCGCCCTTTGAGTAAATTCTCGCGTCGTGACGAAGCGTAATATACTTATTAGAGGTTACCGCGCCCTTACACTTAAGCGTTGCAGAGGCGTAAACCTTAGTATATCCCGTCGAGAAGAAGGCTTCCTTAAATATCTGGAATATCTTTCCGTTAAGAAGTGAACTTATAACTCCCGACGAGCCGCTCGTGAAGTTGCCTCCGACGTACATATACGGCGAATTTGCAAATTCGTAGTAGGTATCGTTTTCGCCGTCTTCCTTGAACTTGGCAGTAGCTGCAGCCGTCTCGTCAAGCTCTTTATATTTGTTTTCGGAAGCAACATATCGAGGAAGCGATTTACCGAGCTCTACGTATTCATCGCCTTCAAAGTCACCGTAGAAATATGTCTTTGTCATATCACGGATTTTAACGGTATCTCTTACCTTACCGCCGCCGTGAACGATAAGTTTTGAGCAAGGCGAAACGTCAAGACTCTGGTAGATATAAAACTTACAAGCCTGGTGCTTATCCTTTTCAAGCGACAGATAGGAAAGTACAGCAGTTCCGTTTGTGCCAATATTCTGAGGTGCTTTTAACGGTTCAGCAGGTTTATAAATTATATCCTTAAGACTGCCATCACTATTATAGAAACCGTAGCCCTTACCTGCTACCATAATAGAACAGTTTTCTTTAATATAAAGCTTAGCGTTATTATACCACCAGCCGCCGATATAGATGTTTGAGTTAGCGTAAATATTTGTATTCCTTGAACAGTTAGTAGGCTTTGGAGAACCAAAGTCGAATTGTCCAATTAACGGAAGTTCAACAGAATTAACACTGAGCATACTTCCAATCGTATTAACGTAAGCCGAACCGCCTACGTACATATAGGAAGAATTATATGCCGTGTTTGTGCCCTGAGTTGGATTAGTATCGTCAAGGTTAATATGATATACGGATTTAGTTCCGAAAGTGGATTTATCCATAAACATATTTACGCCGAGCTTGAGACTTCTCTTAGTTCTCATATCGCCGCCGGTCATAAAAATGGTATCCTTTGCAAACGCTGCGCCAGCACCGACAAAAGTGCTTCCACCGACGAAGGTATTAGAGTTATTTATCAGCCACAAACCGATACGGAAATAAGAACGTCTGTTCTTAGACATTAACGGGCCGTTAGTGAAGATATTCAAGTCCGAACCGACAAACATAGTACCTACGTTTACAACAGAACCCGAATTACCTTTATCTTCATCGGTACCTACTTCAAGCTTTCCGGTACAATAAAGAACAGCATCATGATTAATATAATCTTTAAAACTATCTTTTACCTCTTTCTTATTTATAACGTACATTCCGTTGAAGAGGGAAAATTCTCCCGTGCGATAGCTCTTATTGTTTGCAGTTGTCGATTCGTTATTCGTAATATCGCCGTCGACATAAACCTTACCGCAGTTATAGAGACATCCGCCGTAGGTAAGCTTTCCGCCGCAGGAGAATACTGTATCTCTGCTTTCTGAATACGGGAACTGGTTGAAAAGCTGATTAGAATTAAGAGCAACCGAGCCGCCGCAGTGGAACTGAGCGCCCTTGTAGTTAATAAAGGCTTCGTCGCCGTCAGCTCCGTTATCATCTTTACAGAAACCCTTAATGTTAAGCGTTTTATTATTCGCAACGTTAAGATACATATAACCGTAGTTCTTTATATATCCTAAAAAATCAAGGCCGTTAGTTCCGCCAACATAAAACTGAGCTTCAGAGTCTTCACTGTTACCGTTCTTAATCGACATACCTTCCTTCTGCTTATCCTGCTCCTTCTTATCGGTTACCCAGGTAGCTGAGGAACGAAGGTTGAGGTTGCCGTTAACGGTAAAGAACTTACCGTAGTTATAAATAGCGCAGCCGTAGTTAATATCGTTTTTAGCGATAAGTCCCCCGTCTGAACCCTTGATATAGATAGCGTTATCGTTAACTACCGAAACGCTTCCGTCAACATAGGTAATACCGTTCGGGATATAAACTGCAACGCCCCTGTTCGGGAAGTCAGGTTTTTCACCGTTTAAATCCTTGCAGTCACTATCAATCGGAAGATAATTGTTAATACTTATACTATCCTCAAAATATACGTCTCCGCGACTGTCATAATATGAACTGAAATTGAACGTTCCGTTACTGTTAACCTCGTGTCCTAAGTATGACACGGAACCTGAATCGAATATAATATCGCAATAATACTTATAATAATCGTGCGAAGAAATACCTAACGTCGTTTTCTTTATATCATCTCTTCTGTTCTTGGTAGCCTGCGAATAATCGAATCCTCCAATCAGATACATCTCGCCTTTGTTTTTAATATAGTAATTTACAATCTTGGTAACGCCTTCGCAGTAATAGTATCCGCCTGTATCAACAAGATAGTATCCGTTTGCGGTTACGTTACCGAGGAATACCGCATAACCGTTAGAGCCTACCTGAACGTGATTTGAATTAATCGCTGTCGGATAGTATAAATAACCGTTTGCGTAGATATAAGGAACATAGTTTCCGCTGTTTGATTTTTCGCCGCAGAAGAGAACGCTGTTCTCTCCATCTGAAGCAAGCTTGCCTGTATTTCCGTCGCTGTCGGCGCTTTCGGTAATATTAACTCCGTAGAAGCCGTAAACGTAAGAAGCGTTATCACTGCTTACACCCGCCTTGACTGATTTAGCGGAGATTCTTCCCTCAACGTAAACCCTTGAGCTGTTATCCGCCTCAATCGGTCCGTTACAGCTAATACTAGCTCTCGGAACGGAATCGAGAGTAAACCATTTTTCAATTTGGTTTTTGCCAAATTCAAAGATACCCTTAAAGAAATCGCCAATTGAGTTTGCATCGTTAATGTTTCTCTTTCTGCAGAGAATAAGCGAATCGTTGCTTGCGCCGATATAAGTCGGCGTTCCGTTGTTGCCGCCTATACCCTCGTCGGCATAGATTTCTGAAAGATTAGAGGAAATGCTACCCGTACAGTAAATATGACCCGTAACGTAAAGCTGGGATTTCCAGTTTTCGTCAATATAGCTGGATTTACTTCTATCTCTGAACTTACAATCGCTTGTAGTAGTAATATTAATATTACCGTTTACGATAAGGTCGCCATTTATCTTAAGCCTTACGTTAGTAAGATTAAGTCCCGTTAAGGTAACTGTACCACCCGTAGGAGGATTATAAACTAAATCCGCAATATTGCTGCCGTTTGCATCATTAGAGAAGGTCATCGTCTCGGGCCAGAGAACCGTATCACCCGTTACCTTATCGGAAGGTACTCCGCCAAGACCTTCAAGATACGAGCCTGAGGAAAGGGTAATCTTATCATTTACGGTAACCGCACCTTTAACGCTGATTTTTGAATCGTCGCAGGTTACGGTATTTACTTTGAATTTTTTATCAACTCTTATCAGATACTTTTTGCTAACAGCAAGCGTACCTTCAGTAGAACTGAAATCGCCCCAAACGTACATTCTGTATGGGGTTGAATAGCTGTTGCTGCCCGTTAAGGTAATAGTTGAATTAGTATTCCACGTAAGATTTCCGTAGCAATACAGCGAACCGACGAGAGTATTCACGTTATTATCGTAAATAGTCGTATTCTTACCGAGATAAATCTTAGTACCGGTAATACCGTTATTGCTCGCATGAATCTGGCTGCATTTGTTATCAAAACAATCATCATATCCGTTGCCAAGTATACTCAATATAGAATTCGAGCCACTTTCAAAATACACATGACTTTTTGCGCTGTTTGTATTTAAAGTAGTAACAACACCTCTTACAAAGATATTTGAAGTACCTGTAACTTTAATAATGTCATTTTCATTAGCACCATTATTGCATCTGATATTATCAAGCGTATATAATGTACCGCCATTGATAATGATGGAATGGTCAGAATTCACCTGACCTACTGCATAAACGCTGCCTCCGTCTACATTAATATGATTAGAGTTAACATCCTCTCCGTCAGAACCTTTACTGAGCTGAACCACTGTTCCTTTAATGCTCATCGTTCCGCTTCCGCTTCCGCTTGAGCTGATTTTTCCGCTTACAACAATAGTAGAACCAGCATCAACTTCAATTTTACCTTTATTATTAAGGTTTATATCACCATGAACGAATAATATTGAATTACCTGTAACCTTGACATAACTACCATCGCCGCCATCTACGGTAATAGAACCTGTATGAACATTAGCACCATTTGAAAGTTCAAGTCCAATATCATGGTCAATAACAATACCAACAGTCGAGCAATTAACTCCACTTGCAGTAATAGATTTTCTTGAAGAGCCAAGAATGTTATAAGGCGTGTATAGCGTTTTAGAATAATGTGTATTATTTGCTAATGCTAATCCGTTCTTATGGCCCCTTCCTCCAGCTTCACTACTATTTACGTTGTATCCACTTGGATACGCAGGAATGTTATAAGTACAAGTATTCGTACTTGTATTCTCCGTAATAGTTACTCCATAACCCGTAACAGTATCATCAAATACCTTGCGCTGGCCGTCGGTTTTCCCGATTTCGACTCCGCTGCCCGTAGTGCCGTCGCCAAGGAATATGTCGGGAAGATTCGGGAGATCGCCGAAATCAATCTTAGGTTCGGGGTCGTCCTGAGCTTCATTCGTCATTGTGGGCTTAGTTACGTCTCTGATTGCGTTTTTAACAAGCTCTTCCCTTGCGTCGTAGCTTTCTACGGTATTTAAAATATCCGTTTTCTTATCCGCAACCGCGGTTTCATACTGCTTTGCAGTTGAGTTGTAGAATGAACTTATAGCTCCGCTTGCATACTTTGACGTATTTGCGTTTTTATATTCCTGAACAAACTTAAGGGGAGTTTTAAGAACGTCGTTAGAATCATAAAGCTGGAATCCCTTATAGGTTTTATCGGTCATAATGTTTGAATAAGAATAGTTCATCATTGAACCGTCAATCTCGACCGAATTATTCTTAAGCTTTGTAAGTCCCGTTTCAGAACCGTCTTTAAAGGTCTTGAAGAGAACCGTTTTATCGTATTTTACGTAATCGTTAACGTCGTCATAGGTTTTATCCTCGAAGCTGAGATCCTCAAGATAGTCGTTGAGCTCATTAGTCTTAGTCTTAACGGCATCCTTAATATTCTTAGAACCGGCGTCGGATACGTTCATTTTTTCTCTTGATTTAGTCGCATTTCTTATAGACTTGTTAATCTGTCTTGTGAAATACGGCTTAAGGTTCGGAATTTCAATATATTCGCTGTTTTCGACAAAGCTTCTTGCAACGGCATATTTCATTCCCGTTTCAATTGAACTTGATAATCTGCCGTTATTTCTGAGTTTCGTGTAGTTACGACTTACTGATTGGCCCGTTACGGTAAGCTGATTTGTCTCAATTATTTCGTTAAATTCATCTCTTTTAATAAGATTATACATGCTTGAGGTGTCATTGCCCTTATCCGCATAGTTTTTGAACTTGGGATCGGTTGTACCTTCGGTATACATCTCATCAATGCCGTTTTCTCTTAAATCCGAGTTAAGACCGTCAATACCGTTTTCCCTCATATACTGGAGAGCGTCTGTTGCCTCGCTAGCAGTAATTTTGTATACTATTGAACCCTGATTTTTAAGATAGATAATCGTTCTTCCGTCGCTGTCAACGCCTCCGTATTCTAAATTATCCTCTTGCGCTTTAATCTTATTTTTTTGATTCTCAACAATGTTCGGTTGCTTATCAAGATAGATTGTAGCCGCATTTCTAAATGCTGACTGTAACCCAGGGGTATTGTTTACATTTGAAAGGGAAATCAAATCAAGAATGCTGATTACACACTGGGTTATTTCGATATACTGCTGGTTCTGAACATAAACACGCGTCTGTGCATCAGCATATCCTCCGCCTAAAAGACCGGAGTTCTGAAGGTAGTTAAATCTTATATCGTCGCACGCAGTGAAAGTAACCTGGCCGTAATCACGAAAAGCAGGCTCGTAATCCTCCTCGCCAAGTTCCATTTTTTCATATGCTTCAATATTCTGTTCACCCTCATAATCTTGGTCCTTAAGTCGGCTGATATTAAGCGCCTGAACGCCTACGCCGATATTGGAGTTAGAATGAACGTCACCGTTGTCTACAATTTCGGATAGGTTGATACTAACGAGCTGGTTGTAGTTCGATTCTCCTCCGAAAAAGCCTATAAGAGGCTGAACGATTGCGCTATTGATTAAGTTTATACCAGATTCTGTAATATAAGTTGCAAAATTTATTATCTTGCTGGTTCTACCGTTAAGCTGAACGGTAGGATTAGTGGGTGTACCGCTTGTTGAACCGCCGAAAATGGTATAGCTCAGCGCACGCGGCATAGCTACATAGTTAGCCTCAGCCTTAACGTAAGCAACCTTCTCAAGCTTAAGCGAATCAACATCTACAATTCGCGCAAGAAGAGTATCGTCCTCAGCCGTTACGGTAACCTTATAGTAACCCGCCTTGATATAGGTTTCGTCCTCGACCGATTCAAGGTCTACCTCGCCCTTTCGCTCAATCTTTACCTTAAGACGCGGGTCACCGTTAGAATCTACGCCGTACTTTTCCCTGTCAAAGCCGTTCCTTTTAAGGTAATCGTACGCTACATCCTCAAGAGACGTGTCGATAGAACCAAGACTTCCCGCAACAGCAGTAGCGGCTGCGTCGGCAGCATTCTGAAGCCTTGCGCCCCTGTAATAATGCAGACCGATATCAATGGAAAGCGCAGTAAAGCCTATGACAACAGTCAGCATGATTGCTGTCATAACGGTTATCGCGCCACTCTCTTTTTTCAAATTTTTAAACCACTTTTTCACGGAGCACTCCTCCTCGGCAGTAATTGATAATTGATATATAATGTATATAATAGTAATTTAAATATTACTTGTCGTCTTTTTTCTTTAAATCCTCGGCCTTGGAATGTGCGAGAGAGAACTCGCTCTGAAGTCTGTAAATCAAATCCTCGGCCTTATCAATAGCGCTTTCATAAATCTGGGATATTTCGTAAAAGCTCTTATCGGGACCTTCGCCCGTTTCAACCTGGTCTGAAAGCTCATTGATTTTATTTCGGTTTTTATCAACCTTTTTAGTGAGATGCGCAATATCTCTTTGCATATCTCTGTTTTTATCCTCAAGCTTTTTGTTTTCGTCCTGAAGAAGTCTGTTTTTTGAGGTGAGCTTTGAGATTTTTTCCTCTAATTCCTTGATTTCAGCCGACTGGTCAACCTTTACAATAGTCTCCTTTGCCGTTTCCTTAGCAAGACGGTCATTCTCCGCTCTTAAGGTATTAATAGTTTTCATAGAGGTTTCAAGCTCACTCTTAACCTGCTCAAGCTCATACTGAAGCATGGTATTTTTATTCTTCATATCGCTGAAGCGTGAGTCGAATATTTCGCTTGCGTTCTTATTAGTCTTAACAAGGTTATCTATATAATCGTCAACCTGTTTAGTATCATATCCTCTTAAAACCTTGTCAAAAGAATAGCTCTTTGCCGCTGAGCCTAATATTTCTTCTCTGTTAAATGTTGCATCACTCATATTGCCAATCTCCTATGAACTAATTTTTTCGGCAGGTAAGAACTCCAAGACATCACCAACGGCAATCGCAAGCTTGTCTGCCATGCCTGAGTTTAATTCAAGCACCTTATATCCGCCTTCAACCCGTTTTCCGACCTTTCGCGGCTTAACCGCACGGTCGATAAATAAAACGGTATTATCCTTTGA
>CAMVRG010000050.1 GCA_947169815.1 uncultured Clostridia bacterium
GATAGTTCTTGTAACTATTGACCAAGCCTCGTCCCAGCCGTAGCCGCATTCGTCGAGCATAATTCTCATAAGCTCGGGAATAGCCATAGTCGGGTGGGTATCGTTAATATGAATCGCAATCTTTTCGGGGAGATTGTCGAGGGTTCCGTAACGGTTGAGATGACGTCCGATAATATCCTGAATTGAAGCGGATACGAGGAAATACTGCTGACGCAGACGAAGGCTCTTACCCTCGGGGGAATTATCCGCGGGGTAAAGAATTTTTGAAATTGCCTCAGCCATAGCGCTCTGCTCCATAGCCTTTATATATGAGCCCTGATTAAAGAGCGCCATATCAAGCTCGGGCTTCTTGCTCGCCCAGAGTCTTAAACGCGAAACGCCCTTTCCCTTACCCGATACATACATATCGTAAGGGATTGCGATAACCGAGTTTGCGTCGAGGTGGTTTACGTGGTGGTATTCGCCGTCCCAGCTGTCCTCAATATAGCCCTCGAATTTTACCTCAACGGCTCTCTCCTCACGCGGTACGAGCCATACATCGCCGCCCGGGAGCCAGAAATCGGGAAGCTCGGTCTGCCAGCCGTCGACGAGTTTCTGTTTAAATATACCCGCCTCATAGCGGATTGAATATCCCATAGACTGAAAACCGTTAGTTGCAAGTCCGTCAAGATAACACGCGGCAAGTCTTCCGAGACCTCCGTTGCCGAGGCCCGCGTCGGGCTCCTGGGAATAAAGTCTGTCGAGTTTAATATCCATAGAGGCGAGAGCCTCTTCAAATACGCCTGTAAGTCCTAAATTATAAAGATTGTTTTTAAGCGAACGTCCCATAAGAAATTCCATACATAGATAATAGATTTCCTTTGAGTCCTGCTTTTTGGCTATGTGTCTGAAATCGCTCGCCTGCTCGGAAAGACGGTCTCTTACAATCATAGCTACGGATTTATAAAACTGCTCCTCGCTCGCCTCGGTGGGAGTTACGCCGAAGAAATGGGAAAGCCTATCCGTAATAAGTTTTTTTGTTTGTGCCACAGTAAGTGCTGATTTCATATATTTCCTCCAAAAAACTGTTCTGTTTTTATTATATTATTTATCTTTTTTGTGTATTATACACGAAAAGTGAGTATATTGCAAGTATAATATACAAATTAGAAAGAGGCGTAACAATACGCCTCTTATTCAGTATTCTTTTTTCTTCTTAAAAACTTATCGAGAACGAGATTGAGAAGCTCGAGAAGCTGCTTATAGTTTATTGCAATCATAACAAGCAGAAGAACCGCCTCAAGAGCGTACATAGCTATTCCCGATTTCATTACGAGCATAACCGTGCTCTGAGCCGCAAGAATAAGAACCTCAAGCACGACTACGGGAGTGTTGTAATTAATTTTAAGGAAACGCCTTGCGTCGAGCGCTCTTGCGGAAAAGGCTACTATAAACGATACCGCCGTAGCAATCGCCGCGCCGTTTGCGCCCATAATCGGTATAAGTATAAGATTAAGAATTACGTTTGCAGCGGCGCCCGCGAAGGCGGTTACCATAGCCATAATATTCTTCTTTTCAGCCATATATACCGAGGCGAGGAAATTAACGTGACAGGAAATTGAGGTTCCGATTATAAGTATCGGTACGTACTGCCACGATTCATAATAGCTCGGCGCAACAAGTATTTTTGTAAACAGCTGACAGAAGATAATGAGCGCCGACGAAACGGCGAAGATTCCGCCCGAATACACTCTGAAAACGTTCGTAAAGAAATCCTGCGTTCCCTCGTTGTCATACTCGTCAACGGCAGAAAGCTGCCACGCGTCAATGAATATTGAAGAGAACATAATTACAAAGTTCGGGATTTTTGAAGCGGCGGTATAAAGACCGTTAGCCCCCGAATTGATAAAGTAGGTTACCATATATCTGTCCGATACGTTTACTACCCACCAAAGAATTATTGAGGGCATCATCGGAATGGAATACTTAAGCATATCAAAGGTCGTACTCTTTCTTACGCCTTTAAGCTTAACGAATTTCCAGAGCTTACACGTTACGGTAAGGAATAAAACCGAGCATAAATCGGACGCTATAATCGCGACGATATATCCAGTAACGCCCCAGTGAAGCGGACCGAGGAAAAGAAGGTTGAAAACGAGCGTTGTAGCCGTCGCGATAATTCCGTCTATCGCAAATATTTTGACTTTTCCGCAGCCTCTTACAAACTGCTGACAAAGCTGTCTGAAGCCCGATACGAATACAAACGCGTAAATAAGATGGATATAATCCCCGAGTCTGAAATCGTTAATCGTAATGAGGCTCATCGGATATGCGAAAAGAAGGAATACCGCAAAGCCTCTCAGCGTAGTTCTTATACCTACGGTAAATACCTCCGCCTTATCGCCGTCCTTATCAAGAGCGAATCTCAGCGCAGCCGAATTAATCTGAAGAAATACTATCGGGATAAGCACGTTCGCGGTCTGCTGAATTAAATCGGCAGTACCGTACTCCCCCTTTACCATCATACGCGTTACGTACGGCATAAGGAGGAAGGACAGCACCTTTGAAGAGAAGGTTCCGATAGCAAATATTAAAGTGTTGGTTGCCAGTTTTTTGTATTTATCCAAAAGCTTTACCTCTTATCAGTAAGACCATTTTCCTTCTTTGAATTTCATTATGTTTTCGCTTCCTGTATAGAAGCTCGACGCAAAGTAAACCTTATCGCCGTCAGCATTTTTCTTACCTATAATAAAGTCATATTCGCCGCCGTGCTGGAAAATAAGCTCGTTATCAAGCGTAGCCTTTTTTACCGAAAGCATAGTCTTTACGGCGTCGCTGTTCATATTAAGCTCCATCATTTTAAAGCGGCTACCGTCGAGCTCGCCGTAAAAGAGCCTGTTACTGTGAACGATAACGGGGCTGAGGCAGGTAACGTTTTTAATAAGCGTTACTGGAGTCTTTGAGCCATATTTCTGACGGCAGAGATTATAGGATTCGTCGCTCTGCTTTTCAAAATAGTATAAAAATCCGTCCTCAAGCACGGGAGATACGAGCTCGTCCTTATCGGCAGTTTGTCTGAAATACTGCTCGCCCGTTTCATTTTTATTATCAACGGCAATATATTTAACTCTTCCGTTCGCGTCGGTAACCGAGAAAAATACGGCGTGAAGCGATATTCCGATAAGCTCAACGTCGTCATATGAAGAATAGAGAGTCTTTTCCCTGAGCTTATCCGTCTTCATAGTCTTTACGCAGTTATCGGTAGTGATAAAGTATATTCTGTTATTATAAACGTAAGCGGTTTTTGCGTCCTTCGCAAGCTCCTCGGGCTTTGAGCTTCCCTTCTTCATTCTGTAAAGCACGCCGCCGTCGTTATCTATAAAGTACAGGAAATCGCCCTTGAGGTTTAGGGAAGAGAGCTTATGCTCGCTCTGATATATTCTCGCGTAGCTTTCGCTGTACGGCTCAAAGCGGTAAATTCCCTTACCGTCAACGATATGATAGATATAAGAAGCGTCGTAGCCGACCTTACCGCCCGCGAGGATATTTCCCATATAATTCCCCTTCGCGCCGTTATCAAACTTGAATTCCTCGATAGGAAGATACTCGGCGTCGGCTTTTACGGGAGCCTCGGTTGTCATTTTAGTCGTAACGGTCGTACTTTCGGTAACCTCGGCTGTAGTTTTTCCGTTTACCTTTTCGTCAACATACTCGGATACCTTTTCGGGAATAAGCTGCTTTACGCTGAATTCGGGCTGAACTATTTTAATCGTTGTAAGGAATACCGCTATGGCAATTACAACAAAGCCTAAAACCGTAAGGATTAACCTTGCGGCGCCGCTTTTCTTTTTCTTTTCGTTTCTTTCGAGTCTGTCCTCGTCAGTATTCGGGTTGTCGTAATAGTTTTCTCTCATTATCTGATTTGTCCGTTTCCGAAAATTAAATACTTTGTAGTTGTAAGCTGAGCGAGCCCCATAGGTCCTCTCGCGTGAAGTTTTTGTGTTGATATGCCGATTTCGGCTCCGAGTCCGAACTCGTTACCGTCGGTAAAGCGGGTTGAGGCGTTAACGTAAACCGAGCTTGAGTCTATGCACTGCATAAACTTATCGGCGTTTTCCTTATTCTGAGTTATTATCGCCTCGCTGTGGTGCGTTGAGTGCTCGTTTATATGCTCAATAGCCTCGTCGAGCGAATCAACGGTTTTTACGCTGATAATATAATCGAGGTATTCCGTATAGAAATCCTCCTCGCTCGCGGGGAGAATATCGGGGCAGACCGCCCTCGCTCTTTCGTCGCCTCTGATTTCGGTATTCTTTTCGTCGAGTCTCGCCTTGATAAGCGGAAGAGCCTTTTCGATAATACCACTGTGAATTACAAGGCTTTCGCAGGCGTTACAGACGCTTATTCTCTGGGTCTTTGCGTTGAAAATAATATTTGCCGCCATTTCGGTATCAGCGCTCTCGTCAACAAAGATATGACAGTTACCCGAGCCCGTTTCAATTACGGGTACGGTTGAGTTTTCAACAACCGCCTTAATAAGCCCCTTGCCGCCTCTCGGGATAAGACAGTCGAGGTATTCGTTCATAGTCATCATATCGTTTGACGACTGGCGCGAGGTATCCTCAACAAGCTGAATTACGTCCTTCGGAAAGCCTGCCTTTTCAACGGCGTTTCTCATAATTTCGGCAATCGCTTTATTCGAGTTAATCGCCTCTTTGCCGCCCCTTAAAATGACCGCGTTGCCGCTCTTGAGACAGAGCGCCGCCGCGTCGGCGGTAACGTTAGGGCGCGCCTCGAATATTATTCCGATAACGCCGATAGGTACGGTAATCTTCTGTATTTTAAGTCCGTTATCCTTATTATATTCATACACGACCTTGCCGCAGGCGTCCTCAAGCGCGGCAACCTCCCGTACGCCGTCGGCTATGCCTCTGATTCTTTCCTCATTGAGCATAAGACGGTCAAGCAGTCCCGCGTTTAAGCCGTTGTTTTTTCCGTTTTCAAGGTCGGTTTTATTCGCCCTTATTATCTCGTCCTTTTTTTCTTCAAGAGCGTCAGCGATTGAAAGAAGCGCTCTGTTTTTATCCTCGGTAGTTACAAGAGATAAAAAGGTCTTAGTTTTTCTCGCGTTTTTTCCAAGCTCTTTTACTGTCATTTTATCACCCTTCGGGAAGAAATTTTGTTCCGATGCTTTTTCCCTCAAGCACCTTGTATATTCTCGTAGGCTTTTCGCCGTTCATTACTACAACGCAGATTCCGTTAGAGGTAGCAATTTTAGCGGCGTTAATCTTAGTCATAAAGCCGCCCGTGCCGCCTCTTCCCGCGCCTCCCGCGGCGCGTTCGGTTTCGGGAGTAATTTTTTCAACAAGCTCAATGAGCCTTGCGTTTTCGTTTTCTTCGGGGTTGGAATCGTAAAGCCCGTCCTTATCGGTAAGCATAATAAGTATATCAGCCTTAGTAAGAACGGCAACTCTCGCCGAGAGGCAGTCGTTATCGCCGTTTAAAAGCTCGTCAACCGAAACGCTGTCGTTTTCGTTTACAATCGGAATTGAGCCGAAGGCTAAAAGCTGATTGAAGGTATCGAGAAGATGTCCCCTGCTTACCTTGTCGTTAAGCTCCTCAGCGGTAAAAAGAAGCTGAGATACGATAACTCCGTATTCGGAGAACATTTTATCGTAGAGGAACATAAGCTCGCCCTGACCGATTGCGGCGGCTGCCTGAAGCTCATTAGTCGCGGTCGGGCGTTCCTTAAGCCCGAGCTTTCCCGCGCCTACTCCTACCGCGCCCGAGGATACGAGAATAACCTCGTGCCCCATATTATGTAAATCGGAAAGGACCGAAGCAAGCTTCGCAACTCTTGCAATATTCGTTTTTCCCGTTTTGTGCGTAAGGGTTGAGGTTCCTACCTTTACGACAATTCTCTTCTTTTCAAAATCACTCATAATTCTACTACCCCATTTTACAATCTTAAATATTATACCACAGAGCAAAATCGTTTGCAATTATTATATTAATATTTTAGAAAATTTCGGACAAAATAATTCAGAACAGAATATGGAGGTAATAAAATGAAAACAAGAGGATATATAAGAATTACATCATTTATGATACTCGCTCTTTCAATTTTATTTGCTACGGCGATTATCAACACGAGAAATATGAACAGCTATAAACAGCAGCTCGAGGTCAGCTATCAGCACTCGCTTTCCGAGCTTGCGGAATGTCTCACCACGGTGAACACGGACCTTACTAAGAGTCTTTACTCCAATTCCCCGACTGAGCTTCAGCAGCTCAGCCGCGAGCTTTTCGCAAAATGCTCGGTAGCTAAAAACGCGGTAAGCAGACTTCCCGTATCACAGATGGAACTCGGAAACACTTATAAATTCTTATCCCAGTCAAGCGACTATGCTCAGTATATTGAAAACAAGCTCGAAAGCGGAGGAAAAATAACCGAGCAGGAGCATAAAAATCTCAAAACGCTTCTCGCGTATTCGGAAAAATTCGCACGCTCCGCAACAGAGATGATGAACAACGTTTCCTCGGGCGCAAAGATTACCGACGGCGGAGTTAAAAGCAGGGTTTCCGTAAGCGTTACGCCGCTTTCAAACAGCTTTTCCGAAAGCGCAAAAAGTTTTGAGAGCTTCCCCACGCTTTTATATGACGGGCCTTTTTCGGACAGAATACTCAATAAGCGCTCAAAGCTCGTCTCGAATTCCGAAATCAAAAGCAAAGAAGAGTGCCGCGCGATAGCCGCAAGGGCGCTTAAAGTAAGCGAAAACAAGCTGTCCTTCGATTCCGACGAGCGCTCCCTTATTCCCTGCTACGTATTTAAAAGCGGACGTTACACCGTTTCGGTAACAAAGCAGGGCGGATATATAAAAAGCATACTTTATTCGGGCGTAATAAGCTCATCGGATATAAGCGAGGAAAACGCCGTAAATCTTGCAAGGGATTATCTTGATAAGCTCGGCTATAAGAATATGAGGGAATCGTACTATTCGGTAACCGACAATATATGCACGGTTAACTTTGCGTACGCGAAAAACAATGTCTACGTTTACAGCGATTTAATAAAGGTCGGCGTTTCGCTTTCCGACGGAAAAACCGTTACTCTCGACGCTTCAACCTACCTTACAAATCACATTGACAGAGCGGTTTTCGCAAATAAGGTTTCTGCAAAAGAGGCGAGAAAAAAGCTCTCTCCCTACCTTAAGGTAAACGGCGTTAAAAGGTGTATTATTCCTAAGGAAAACGGGAAGGAGGTTCAGTGCTTTGAATTTTCCTGCACAAGCTACGATACGGGCGAGGACACGCTTATTTATATCAATAATAAAACGGGCGAGGAGGAAAATATTCTTCTTCTCCTTTACACCGACGGCGGAACGTTAACCGAATAAATCAAATTTATTGTGAAATACTATTAAAAGTAATCTGATTACTAATTGAAAGGATAGATAAACTATGAAAAAATTAATTCTTATCGCTTTACCGATTATCCTCGCGGCAACGGTTTTAACCGGCTGTATGGATAATAATGAAGGCGAAACGCTGGACAGCACGACGTCAACCAACACTACGGCTGTAACCGACAACGCAACATCTTCTACCAACAGAGCCGAAGAGGCTGCAAGCGACGCAGGCGACGGAGTTTCAAGAGCAGGCGAAGAGGTTAAGGACAGAGCCGACAAGGTAGGCGACGACATCGGCGAGGGCGCCCAAAAAGCCGCTGACGGCGCTGCGGGCGTAGCCGAGGAAGCGGGAGACGCGGTATCGAACGCGCTCGATTAACGGAAAATCAGGAGGAGTAACGGCTCCTCCTGATTTTTTATTTTTACAAAAAAATGTTGCATATTGTGTTTAAATAATATATAATATTATCGTTAAATTTTAAACAATTATTTAAAAGGAGATTTATAATGAACGCTTTAAACAAAAAAACCATTGAAGATATCGACGTAAGAGGAAAAAAAGTCCTCGCGCGCTGCGACTTCAATGTTCCGCTTAAAGACGGCGAAATCACTAACGATAAGAGAATAGTTGCCGCTCTTCCGACAATTAAGTATTTAATGGAAAACGGCGCAAAGGTTATTCTCTGTTCACATCTCGGAAGACCCAAAGGAGAATACAAGCCCGAATTCAGCCTTGCTCCCGTAGCCAAGAAGCTCTCCGAATATCTCGGCACAGAGGTTAAGCTCGCCGAGGACGCTGAGGTTGTAGGCGAAAACGCAAAGGCTATGGCTGCCGAGCTCAAGGACGGCGAGGTTATGCTTCTTGAGAACGTACGTTACAGAGCCGAGGAAACCAAGAACGAAGAGAACTTCTCAAAAGAGCTTGCTTCTCTTGCTGATATTTTCGTAAACGACGCTTTCGGTACAGCTCACAGAGCTCACTGCTCAACAACGGGCGTTGCGGCTTACCTTCCCGCTGTCTGCGGATATCTTATTCAGAAGGAAATCGAGTTTATGGGCGGAGCTCTCGCTAATCCGAAGAGACCTCTCGTTGCTATTCTCGGCGGCGCTAAGGTATCCGATAAAATCGGCGTTATAACAAACCTTATCGACAAGTGCGATACTATCATAATCGGCGGCGGTATGGCTTATACCTTTATGAAATATCTCGGACACTCAATCGGTAACTCTCTTCTTGAGGCTGACTGGGTTGACAAGGCTGGCGAAATGATGGCTGACGCCAAGGCTAAGGGCGTTAACTTCCTTATCCCCGTTGACAATAAGGTAGGTAAGGAATACGACGAAAATACCGAAAATATGATAGTTAACTCTGACGAAATCCCCGACGGCTGGATGGGTCTCGATATCGGTCCCGCTTCTCAGGAGCTTTTCGTAAACGCAATCAAGGGCGCCGGTACGGTTATCTGGAACGGTCCTATGGGCGTTTCCGAATGGAAGGCGTTTGAAGCAGGTACGGTTGCGGTTGCTAACGCGGTTGCAGAAAGCGGAGCAATCTCAATCATCGGCGGCGGCGACAGCGTTGCTGCTGTTACAAAGCTCGGCTTTGCCGACAAGATGAGCCATATTTCAACGGGCGGCGGCGCTTCTCTTGAATTCCTTGAGGGCAAGGAGCTTCCCGGTATCGCAGCATTACAGGATAAATAATTGAAAAGAGGTTAAATATATGAACAAGTCACTCAGAAAAGCAGTTATCGCAGGTAACTGGAAAATGAATAACACCCCCGCCGAAACAACGGCGCTTATTAACGAAATGAAGCCACTCGTTGCAGGCGCTGACTGCGACGTAGTAATCTGCGCTCCGTTTATCGACCTTCAGGCAGCTCTTGACGCAGCCGAGGGCTCAAACATAAAAATCGGCGCTGAGAACTGTCACTGGGCTGAAAAGGGCGCTTTCACGGGCGAGGTTTCCGCTCCTATGCTTAAGGCTATGGGCGTTCCCTATGTAATCATCGGCCACAGCGAAAGACGTCAGTATTTCGGTGAAACCGACGAGACCGTTAATAAGAGAGTACGCGCTGCGCTTGACAGCGGACTTACAGTTATCCTCTGCGTTGGCGAGGTTCTCGAAGAGAGAGAGCAGGGCATTACATTTGAAATCGTAGGCAAGCAGACTAAGGTTGCACTTCAGGGCGTAAGCGAGGCTGAGCTTGATAAGATTATCATAGCTTACGAGCCCGTATGGGCTATCGGTACGGGCAAGACCGCTACCGCTGACCAGGCTGACGAGGTTAACGGCTATATCCGTCAGGTTATCGCAGACCTTTACAGCAAAGAGGCTGCCGACGCTTTCGTAGTTCAGTACGGCGGCTCAATGAACGCTGCTAACGCCGAAGAGCTTCTCGACAAGGAGAACGTTGACGGCGGACTTATCGGTGGCGCGTCTCTTAAAGCAAACGACTTTTCAATTATCGTTAAGGCTGCTTCAAGATAATAAAACTTACGGGCGGAGAAATCCGCCCTTATTTTAGGAGATTAATATGAAAAAAACAAACGTACTTTGCATTATGGACGGCTTCGGTCATAACCCCGATAACTACGGAAACGCAGTTGCCGCCGCAAATAAGCCTAACCTCGATATGCTTATGGAAAAATACCCCTATACATATATCGGCGCTTCTGGACTTGACGTAGGTCTCCCCGACGGTCAGATGGGTAACTCCGAGGTCGGTCATACCAATATGGGCGCGGGACGCGTCGTTTATCAGGAGCTTACAAGAATAACCAAGGCTATTCAGGACGGCGATTTCTTCGAAAACGAGGCTCTTTGCAACGCAATAAATAAATCAATCGAAAACGGCACCTCGCTTCACCTTATGGGACTTATGAGCGACGGCGGCGTTCACTCTCACAATACCCACGTCTGGGCTATCGTTGAGCTTGCAAAGCGTCTCGGTCAGGATAAGGTATATCTTCACTGTATTATGGACGGACGCGACGTTCCTCCGACAAGCGGTAAGGATTACGTTGCCGAGGCTATTGAAAAAATGAACGAAATCGGCGTAGGTAAGGTCGCTACCGTAACGGGACGTTACTACGCTATGGACAGAGACAATAACTGGGACAGAGTTAAAAAGGCTTACGACGCTTTCGTATTCGGCAAGGGCAATTTCAATACCGACCCCGTAAAGGCTATCGAGGAATCGTATGAAACTATCGACGGCGACGGAAAGAACCTTACCGACGAATTCATTCTTCCTACGGTTACTCTTGAAAACGAGGGAAGAATCGGCGCTAACGACAGCGTTGTTTTCTTCAATTTCCGTCCCGACAGAGCAAGAGAGATTACGAGAACCTTCGTTGACGACGAATTCAAGGGCTTTGACAGAGAGCGCTTCCCCGTCAACTACGTTTGTATGACTCAGTACGACGCAACTATGCCCAACGTCGATATTGCGTTTAAGCCCCAGGTTCTTACAAACACCTTCGGCGAGTATCTCTCAAACAGAGGTATGACTCAGCTGAGAATCGCCGAGACTGAAAAATACGCTCACGTAACCTTCTTCTTCAACGGCGGCGTTGAGGCGGTAAACGAGGGCGAGGACAGAATTCTTGTTCCCTCTCCGAAGGTTGCAACCTATGACTTAAAGCCCGAAATGAGCGCCTACGAGGTAAGCGAAAAGCTTGACGAGGCGGTTCGCTCGGGTAAATACGACGTTGTAATTATCAACTTTGCTAACTGTGATATGGTAGGCCATACGGGCGTTTTCGACGCCGCGGTAAAGGCGGTTGAGGTTGTTGATAAATGCGTAGGCTCGCTTTACAGGGCGGTTATTGAAAACGGTGGAACTCTCTTTGTAACCGCCGACCACGGTAACGCTGACGTTATGAAAGAGGCTGACGGCTCTCCGTTCACGGCGCACACAACGAACGAGGTTCCCTTTATCTGCGTGAACTGCGGCGACGTTGAGCTTCGCGAGGGCGGAAGGCTGTGCGATATAGTTCCTACAATGCTTAAGGTAATGAATCTTCCTCAGCCTGAGGAAATGACAGGCGTATCAATCATTAAATAAGAATATGCAGTTAAAGCTGTCTCACGGTAAAACGTGAGACGGCTTTTTGTTTATTATCTACAAAAAACCTGTTGAAACTTTGTAAATAATAACGAGTTAAAATTTTAAAATAAATACTCAAAATTGACATTCTCTATGTTATAATTGTATTTGTAGAATACTATAAATAAAATTACTATTATAAGGAGGGATTGTTATTAAAACGAAAAGAATTCTTAGCATCGTTTTATCGCTTCTTCTCACGGTAAGCTGTCTTGCGCCCGTTAATGCATTAGCGGCTGAGATAACTTATACCGTAACATTTTTAGACGAAAACGGCGGAATACTCGGTTCGGAATTGACCGTAACAAGAGGTCAGACCGTCGACCCCGATGATATCCCTGCTCTTCCCAAGAGCAACGTAGAGGGACACGAGGACTACATTAAGGACAACGAGAAACAGCACTCAACA
>CAMVRG010000051.1 GCA_947169815.1 uncultured Clostridia bacterium
AGTACTTCTACTCATTTAATCTTCTCCTTTCCGTTTATTTGCCGTTTCTGCGGCGGACAATCATCTTATTGGATGCTTTCTTCTTAGAACGTGTCTTATAACCGAGAGCAGGTTTACCCCAAGGTGTACACGGACCTGGACGTCCGATAGGCGATTTACCTTCACCACCGCCGTGGGGATGGTCGTTCGGGTTCATAACAGAGCCGCGGACGGTAGGTCTCCAGCCCATATTACGTTTACGTCCTGCTTTACCGATTTTAACGTTTGCGTGTTCAGAGTTGCCAACAACGCCTACTGTCGCAATACACTGTCTCGGAACGTTTCTCAGCTCGCCGGAGGGAAGTCTGAGAAGCGCATAAGCGCCTTCAAGCGCCATAAGCTGAGCGCTGTTACCCGCTGAACGTGCAAGCTGCGCGCCTCTTCCGGGATAGAGCTCAACGTTGTGAACGATTGTACCTACGGGCATATTTTCAAGCGGTAACGCATTACCCGTTACGATATCAACGTCAGTACCTGCGATAACTGTATCGCCGACCTTAAGTCCTTCGGGAGCGATGATATAATTCTTAACTCCGTCCTCGTACTGAATAAGCGCGATGTGAGCAGACCTGTTGGGGTCATATTCAAGCGTTAATACAGTAGCGGGGATATCGAACTTATTTCTCTTGAAGTCGATTACACGGTACTTTCTTCTGTTTCCGCCACCTCTGTGACGAACTGTAATTCTTCCGTATGAGTTACGACCTGACTTCTTGTTAAGCGGTTCAAGAAGTGATTTCTCAGGAGCAACCTTTGATAAAGAAGAATAGTCAATTACCGACATTCCGCGTCTTCCGGGAGTGGTCGGCTTATAAAATCTTACTGCCATTATAATTCTCCTTATTCTGCGGATGACTTTGCGAAGAGATGGCTCCCTTCATACCTCATCAGCCGCGGTTTTTATGTTGCTTATAAACTAATTAAATCATATCAGAGAAGAATTCAATTTCCTTTGAATCCTCTGTAAGAGTTACGATAGCCTTCTTCCACGAGGGAGTGTAGCCTACGTTGTAACCCTGACGACGCTTACGGCCTCTTACGTGCATTGTATTTACCTTGGCAACCTCTGTGCCCGGGAATGCCTCTTCAACAGCCTTCTTGATTTCAATCTTGTTAGCGTCCTTAGCTACCTTGAAGGTATACTTTTTAACCATAATGCCCATCATAGACTCTTCGGTAACGATAGGCTTGAGGATAATATCCTGAGCTGTCTTCATTATGCATATACCTCCTCAATCTTCTTTGCAGCATCCTTTAATACGATGAATTTATCGCAGTTAAGAATGTCGTAAACATTGATTGTATTAACAGTTGAAACCTTAACGCCTTCAATGTTACGCGCGCTCTTATAGATTACTTCGTCAGCATTCTCTGTTACGAGGAGAACCTTTTTAGGAGCGTTGAGCTTTCCGAGGATTTCAACCATAGCCTTGGTCTTGATTCCGTCAAGCTCTAATTTGTTTAATACTATCATCTCTCCGTCAAGAACCTTTGTTGAGAGAGCTGATTTCATAGCGAGTCTCTTAACCTTCTTGTTAAGCTCTACCTTATACTTTCTCGGCTTCGGACCGAGAGCGATTCCGCCGTGTGTCCACTGAGGGCTTCTTGTTGAGCCCTGACGGGCACGGCCTGTTCCCTTCTGTCTCCAGGGCTTTGCACCGCCACCGCTTACTTCTGAACGAGTGAGAGTTGACTGTGTTCCCTGACGCTGTGCAGCAAGATAGCTGACAACTGCAAGATGCATTGCGTTTGCATTGGGCTCGATGCCGAATACTGAATCCGCAAGCTCTAACTTAGAAGTTTTTCTGCCTTCCTGGCTGTAAACCTGAACCTGTGCCATTTCTTTCTCTCCTTTCGTTAAGCTTTAACTGCGTTTGCGATAACAACAATTCCGCCCTTAGGACCGGGGATTGCGCCCTTGATTGCGATGAGATTGTTCTCAGCGTCAACCTTTACGACTTTAAGGTTCTGAATTGTTACTGTTTCGTGGCCGTAATGACCTGCCATCTTTCTGCCTTTAAATACGCGTGAGGGGCTTGAGCAAGCGCCGAGTGAACCCTGATGACGGTGGTTAGGACCTGTACCGTGGGTCATACGGAGTCTTGAGAAGTTCCAGCGCTTGATTGCGCCTGCGGTTCCGTGACCTTTGCTTGTTCCCTTAACATCTACGATGTCGCCCTCTGCGAAGGTGTCAGCCTTGATGATGTCGCCGACGTTGATTGCAGAGATGTCTTCAAGACGGAACTCCTTGAGTACCTTCTTGGGAGCTACGTCAGCCTTGTCGAAGTGGCCTTTCATAGGCTTGTTGACGCGAGTAACTTTAACGTCGCCGAAACCTACCTGAACAGCCTCATAGCCGTCGTTCTCCATTGTCTTTTTCTGAGTAACTACGTTCGGACCTGCCTCAACGACTGTTACGGGGATAACGTTTCCCTTGTCGTCAAATATCTGAGTCATTCCGACTTTCTTACCGATAAGACCTTTCTTCATGTTTTATTCCTCCTTTGGTTATTGGTTGGGCTTCCCCAACATGACCTCAGCATTTGTGAGCGTCGATTATAATTTGATTTCGATGTCTACGCCTGCCGGGAGCTCAAGACTTGTCAGAGCCTCAACGGTTTTGTTTGAAGGTCTGAGAATGTCGATGAGTCTTTTGTGTGTTCTCTGTTCAAACTGCTCACGAGAGTCCTTATACTTATGAACTGCGCGAAGGATTGTTACCTTTTCGATTTCCGTAGGAAGCGGAATCGGTCCGCTTACCTGAGCGCCTGTTCTCTTTGCAGTTTCAACAATCTTTTCCGCCGACTGGTCAACGAGTGAATGGTCGTAGCCCTTAAGACGGATTCTGATTTTTACTTTGCTTGCTGCCATGTTAATTTCCTCCTTAAACAAACAAGAAACAATTTGTGGATGCGAGCTTCCAGACATTTTCTACAACGAGGCCGTGTGTTTCCTAACCTCTCATTAATTAAACCGAATGAATACTCATTCGGACGCCGATTCAGCTTTTATATTAAGCGTTCGCAAGTCACTTAATTAAAGCAGTCTGGATTATTTCGCCCGGTTTTAAATCGGACATACTCCGCCGAAATTCCCGTCTGGGTTATGACGCAACCTCCGGCATCATCGCATATCAAGATGTGGTTGCGAATATATTATATATATTAATTATATATACGCGTACTCGCAGACAAGTGCCATTATATTATATATAAAAGCCAATGTCAAGCATTTTTTTGCAAAAAAACCAAAATTTTTTTCTTGTTATGATTTCACAAAAAAATTTGAAAAATTTCGTTAAAAATGCACAAAAGAAAAAACCTCCACATATGGAAGTTTTAATATAAAAATATACTATATATAGATTTACTCTAAAAATCGCAGGATTTTTCGTACATCGTCTGAGCAAAAATCGCATAACCCTTTTCGGGGTTATTTACTATAACGTGAGTGACCGCCCCTACGAGCTTGCCGTTTTGTATAATCGGGCTTCCGCTCATACCCTGGACTATTCCTCCCGTTTTACCGAGCAGCTCCTTATCGGTAATTTTGAAAACAATATCCTTCTGTTCGTCCGAGCGGTTAAAGCTGATTTTAGTAATTTCAATATCATACGCCTCGGGCGTTCTTCCCTCAACGGTTGAGATAAGCTTAGCGCTTCCGCTCTGTACCTCCTGCTTTGAAGCAACGGGGTATTCCTTAAGCCCCTCGCCTATTTCATTATACGCGCCGTAGAGACCGCATTCGGTATTGTCGAGAAGCCGTCCCATAGTATGCTCCTCAAAGTCGCACCACAGCGAGCCCGTGGTACCTGTTTTTCCCTGCTGAACCTTAGTAACCGAGGCGCTTACTGCCTCGCCCTCAAGAAGGGGCATAATATCGTTTGTATCAACGTCGTTAATCTGATGGCCGAGGGCGGCGAAAACTCCGCTTTTTTCGTTATAGAAGGTCATCGTTCCTATCCCCGCGGTTGAATCGCGCACCCACATTCCCGCCTTATAACAGCCTTCGCGGGTCGAATAGGCGGGAGTAAGACGGAAGGTTTTATATCTTCCGTCGCGTTTAATCTTGACAGTATAGGGCTCGCCGTTATTGTCGTTGAGAATAGCGGTAACCTCGCCCGACGAATATACTCTTATATTATTAATTGAAACTATTATATCCCCCGTTTTTATTCCCGATTCCTGAGTCGGGTTTACCCTCTCGCCGTCGCCCGTATCAACGCTCTGGGTACCTACAACTATTACGCCGTCGGTATACAGCTTAATTCCGAATACCTCTCCGCTGACGAACACCTTCCCCGAATGCTTATCGGTAACCTTTACGCTTTTAACGGGGATAACTCCGAGAAGCCTTACCTCGCTGTCGGTTTACGGAAAGGTCTGAGCCGACGCCGATTCAGCAATATTTTTATCGCTGTAAGTAAACAGCGTCCCGAGCTTTTCGGAATCGTTTTCATAGCGTATAAGCTCGTCGGGTAAAGCATATCCGCCGACGGCAACAAAGCTCATAATAATAACACATATTACCGAAAGAATAATATCAAAAACGCGTATAGCTTTTCTCATAAAAAACACCCAAACATAGTTTGGGCGCTTAATATAATAATTATTCAGTTATAAAACAATTCCTATTATATAGAAACCTCGTGAGCAACGTTATAAAGTTCCATATCAATGCTCTTTTTCATATTTAGAGCCTCGAAAATATCAAAGTCGAGAACCTCTTCCTTCTGGGCCGCTACGACTCTGTTTCCGATATCCTTCATAAGAAGCTTAACGGCATAGTTGCCCATACGGGTTGCCATAATTCTGTCCTTTGCGGTAGGATAGCCGCCGCGCTGGGTATGACCGAGAACGGTTGCTCTTGATTCAACGCCCGTTTTTGCCTGAATTTCCTCGGCAAGCTTTTTAACGTCAACGCCTACACCCTCGGCAACTACGATAATAAAATGCTTTTTATCGGTACGCTGAGTCTTTTTCATACGCTCGATAACGTGCTTTTCAATATCGAAATCAACCTCGGGAATAAGTATAGCCGTAGCGCCGCACGCAATACCCGAATTAAGAGCAAGGTAACCTGCGTGACGTCCCATAACCTCGATTACCGAGCAGCGGTCGTGGGATTCTGAGGTATCGCGGATACGGTCAACCATCTCCATAATAGTATTAAGGCAGGTATCGTAGCCGATTGTATAATCGCAGCAGGCGATATCGTTATCAATAGTACCCGGGATACCTACGCAGGGAATTCCTCTTTCGGAAAGGTCTCTCGCGCCTCTGAACGAGCCGTCGCCGCCGATAACTACAACGCCCTCGATACCGTATTCACGGCAGGTGCGTATAGCCTTACGCATACCCTCCTCGGTAGCGAACTCAGTCGAACGCGCCGAATAAAGGATAGTACCGCCGCGGTTTATAATATCGGAAACCGAGCGTAAATCCATCTCTACGAAATCGCCGTTAATAAGTCCGTTATATCCTCTTACAACGCCGAGAACTCTTATTCCGTTTTCACAGGCTGTTCTTACTACCGCACGTACTGCGGCGTTCATTCCGGGTGCGTCGCCGCCGCTTGTCAATACTGCAATCGTTTTCATATCATATCCTCCGAATATATAAAAGAATAATATTAATCAATCTTTCGCTGCACCGCTTATTTTAATCACAAAGCTATAAAATGTCAAGATATAAGCGCAACATTTTTATCCCCGAGAAGCCGTTTAAGTTCCGAAAGCATAGTATTATTTACGCTTACAAACGCCGACGCGGGCTGTCTTACGTACTTTTTCTCATCCTCAAAGTAGAAATACAGCGGAGTTGTTCCGTCGAAAATCGAGGTAATTGTCTGAGCCTTTTTCAGCCGCCCGTCGTCTTTGCTTTTAAACCTGAGATAAAGTCCTCTTCGCTTTGAGGCGGTCTCAGGCGCAGGCGCTTTACTTACGGGAATACTATTGATATCGGGCGTATTTACCGAATTAACAAGCACCTTGGCGTCCTTTTCCTCTTCAAGGGAGAGCGTTCCGCTCACCGCGATAACGTTACCCTCGTCAAGCATTGAGGAATACCTGAGATATGTCTGAGGGAAGAGGATAATCTCAATAGCGCCGTATAAATCCTCAAGAGTTACAAACGCCATATTTTCCTTTTTCGCCCTCGTCTGTTTAATCGTTATACGCGTTATAATTCCGCAGAGGCTTACACTATCTCTGTCCTTATATTTTCCCTCGCCCTTTGAGGCTTCTATAAGCTCAAAGGTACGGGCGCACTCCGCCTTAGTTACGAATTCCTCGTACTTATCCATTGGATGTCCCGAAAGATAGAGCCCCGTCATTTCCTTTTCCATTTTCAATAGCTCGCTTTTAGGGAATTCCTCTACCTCGGGCAAGTCGAAGCCCTCTTCAAAATCGTCGTTCAAATCGAAGAAACCGACCTGACCGTACATAGCCTTTTCGTACATTTTTTCAATGTTTGAAATAAGCACGGGAAGCCCCTGAAGCATCTGACGGCGGTTAGCGTTAAAGGAATCGAGCGCGCCGCAGCGGATAAGCGATTCAACGGCGCGGCGGTTAAAATGACCGCTCGCCTTCATACGTCTGCAAAAATCGAAAATATCCGTAAAGGCGCCGTTTTCACGTTCCTTCATTATCTCCTCAATAAAATCGTTACCGAGGTTTTTAACGCCTAAAAGTCCGTAATTTATCGTATTTCCGCTCGCGGTAAAGCCCTTCATAGACGAGTTTATATCGGGTGGAGCAAGGCGGAGTCCGAGCCGTTTACTTTCGGTAATATAGCGCGCTACCTTATTTGAGTCGTCAAGAACCGAGGTAAGAAGCGCCGCCATAAACTGCGCGGGATAATATGTTTTTAAATAGGCGCACTGATAAGCGACGAGCGCATAGCACGCCGCATGGGATTTATTAAACGCGTAGCCCGCAAAATCCGTAATCTCGTTAAAGATTTTTGTCGCCGTTTCGGGCGAAATACCGTTAGAATTACAGCCCTCGATAAAGCTCGCCCGCTCTTTTTCAAGCACCTCGGGTTTTTTCTTACTTATCGCGCGGCGAACAACGTCCGCTCTGCCGTAGGAATAGCCCGCAAGAGAGCGGAATATCTGCATAACCTGCTCCTGATAAACGATACAGCCATAGGTGTTTTTAAGTATAGGTTCAAGCAGGGGCGTTTCATACTTTATTTTATTCTGATTTTTTGAATTCTCTACAAAGGTATCAATCTGGCTTGCGGGACCGGGGCGGTAAAGCGAGGTTGCGGCGATTAAATCCTCAAGCGCCGTCGGCTGAAGGTTCATAAGCATCTGCTTCATACCGTTTGATTCAAACTGGAAGATTCCCTCGGTCTTGCCTCTCGCAAAGAGAGAGTAAACCTTTTTATCGTCAATCGGGATTTTCTCAATATCAATATCCGAAGCCTTCGCCGCGTCGTCGATTACGGTAAGGGTACGGAGTCCGAGGAAGTCCATTTTCAGAAGCCCGAGTTCCTCAAGAGTTGTCATAATATACTGAGTTACGGGAAGCCCGTCGTTAGTCGCGAGCGGAACGTAGGTATATACGGGGTCGTGGGTAATAACAACGCCTGCGGCGTGGGTTGAGGTATTTCTCGGCATACCCTCAACCTTTCTTGCAATATCAATAAGCCTTGCAACCTCGGGGCTTGCGTTTATAAGCTCCCTGAGCTCTTTGCCCCTTTCAACCGCGCCGTCAATCGTAATTCTATAATCGTTAGGTACGAGCTTTGCAACAGTATCAACCGCTGAATACGGCATACCGAGGACTCGTCCCACGTCGCGGATAGCCGCCTTAGTTTTAAGAGTTCCGAAGGTTACAATCTGGGCAACGCGGTCGCTTCCGTATTTTTCGGTTACGTAGTCGATAACCTCCTGACGTCTTTCGTAACAGAAATCTATATCAAAATCGGGCATAGATACTCTCTCGGGATTGAGAAAGCGCTCGAAAATGAGGTCGTATTTCATCGGGTCAAGGTTGGTAATTCCGATACAGTAAGCGGCAAGCGAGCCCGCTCCCGAGCCTCGCCCGGGACCTACGGGAATCCCCTTGCTTTTAGCAAAGCGCACGAAATCCTGAACTATTAAATAATAGTCCGTATAGCCCATTTTGTTTACCGTTTCAAGCTCGTATTCAAGGCGCTCGGCGTACTCACGCGCAACGTCCTTACCGTAGCGTTTGTATAGCCCTTTAAAGCAGAGCTTTTTAAAGTATTCAAAATGGTCCATATTATCGGGAGTTTCAAAATACGGAAGCTTTGTATTTCCGAATTCAAAATCGAAGGAGCACATATCCGCGATAAGCTGAGTATTATCAACCGCCTCGGGTACGTCGGAGAATATTTCCCTCATCTCCTGCTCGGATTTAAGATAGAAATTGTCGGAATGGAATTCAAGTCCCGTATCCTCGCCGAGATTTTTATTAGTAGCGATACAGATTAAAACCTGCTGAATTTCGGCGTCCTCTTTATTAACGTAGTGAACGTCGTTAGTCGCAACGAGAGGAAGCCCCGTTTCGTCGTGAAGGCGTTTGAGTCCGTCGAGAACGACCTTCTGCTCGTCAATGCCGTGGTCCTGAAGCTCGAGATAATAATTTCCCTCACCGAATACGGAGGCGTACCACAGCGCCTCACGCTTTGCGCCCTCATAATCGCGTTGTAAAAGCAGCTGAGGTATTTCGCCCGCAAGGCAGGCGGAAAGGCAGATAAGCCCCTCGCTGTATTTTTCGATTAAATCGCGGTCAATACGCGGTTTGAAGTAAAAGCCCTCAGTATATGCGAGGGATACCATTTTTATAAGATTCTTATATCCCGTTTCGTTTTTTACGAGCAGGATAAGATGGTTGTATTCCTTATCGAGCGCCTTGTCCTTATCAAAGCGCGTTCTCGGCGCGACGTATACCTCGCAGCCAATTATCGGCTTTATTCCGTTTTTCTTACATTCGCGGTAAAAGTCCACCGCGCCGTACATATTACCGTGGTCGGTTATAGCAAGCGAGGTCATACCAAGCTCCTTTGCGCGCGCAACAAGATTGCCGAGACGGCAGGCGCCGTCCAGCAACGAAAACTGCGTATGCAAATGAAGATGTGTAAACATAGTAACCCCGCGTTATTTGCTTATTTTACTTTGATATATTTCTTCGCGCTCCACGAAGAATAAAACTTTTGTCCCGCAACGGTTTTATAAGTTCTTATGCGGACGTAATAGCGTTTCTTTGACCTGAGCTTTTTAACCGTCTTTGAGGTCGTTGTGCTTTTAAGATTAAGAGTCTTTGCGCCTTTAAAGCTCTTATTTGTCGAATACTGAAGCTGATAGCCCGTAATTCCGCTCTTCTTTGCGAAATTTACGGTAAAGCTTTTCTTCCCCGCGGTAAGCTTTTTAATCTTCGTTGCGGGGGTATCGGGACGGACTATGCTGAATTCTTTGCTGACGCTTCCGCAGTAATTGTTAATTCCCGTAATTACTACGCTCGCCGTTCCGATTTCAAGATTGTTCTTATATTCGACAGTATAATCCGTTCCCTTAACAAGGGTGCGGCTGCCGAGCTTTACATAATCAAGGGCTTTTATCTCTTTGCCCGTGTAGGTATATTTAAGATTTTTGAGCCAGACGTACGCGCCCGAAATATCGGTTCTGGTACCGCTTAGCATATTGTCGCCGGTCGCATAATCAATGGTAATACCCGGCTGAACGTTATATACGAATACGCAAAACTTTACGCTCGCGCCGAGGTCGTCAACGCTTTCAGCCTCCATAATTACTCCGCTTGCAAGAAGATTATTTCCCTGAAATACGGGAGTAACGCGGTAAAGCACGTTATTTTCGCTGTCAGCCTTGATATATGAGGCGACCTCGTTTTCAAATGGGAGCATACCCGACGCGTTGAAGCTTCTTGTACCCGTCATAAGATTATTCTTATTCGCGTCCTCGCCCGTAAGCTGCCAGCCTATGAGGTGGCTTCGGTTATAGAGGTACTTTCCGTTTACGAAATCGTACTTTTTCTGCTTCCAGCCCGTAGGAGTAACGGAGCTTATATCTCCCCTGCTTCCCGTTGGCATAAGCGTTTTATCTATATTCGCCTCACATTCGCTGACTCTTCCGAGAGAGTCAAGATTACCGTAGCTTTCATAAATATCCTGTGTAAGCTCGTCCGTTTTGAAATGAGGTTCGTTATTATCGAGTATTTCATACAAATCCCCGTCGTAAGCGGGAATGAGATAATCCCCGTAGCTGAACGCCTTTATACTATCCTCATACGCCGCGTACGCATAAAACGGCATAGAAAACGTAATCGCAACAATCAGTAACGCAAGTACCGCCGAAAGCTTCTTTTTCATTACAGCTCCTCCGCAATTTTAATAAGTCTGTTAAGTCTGTGATTAGCGCCGCTTCTTGAAAGCGGCGGGTCAAACATAAGAGCAAGCTCAGACAGTGAAACGTCGGGATTATCAAGGCGCATTACCGCCATTTCACGCAGGGGCTCTGAAAGCGAGTCAAAGCCCATTTTCTTTTTAATCTTGATTATCGCCTCAATCTGAGGCATAGCGGCTCTTACGGTTTTTTCAATATTAGCCGTCTCGCAGTTAGCGCGGCGGTTAGCGGAATTACGTATATCCTTAACGATTTTTACGTTCATCATATCGAACATCGACGAGGAGGCGCCCATAATGTAAAGGCAGTCCTCTATCGCCTCGCTGTCCTTGAAATAAACTACGTTATAGCCCTTGCGCTTTGTCAGCTTAGGCTCAAGCTCAAGCTCCTGAAGAAGAGTTATAAGGCTCTTTGAAAGATTGAGATAAGACACGATATATTCAAGGTGGTATTCCCTTTCGGGCGCGGAGATTGTTCCGCACGCGAGAAACGCCCCCGCAAGAAACGCGTTATAGCATTCGGGACAGTCGAAATTTGAAAAATTGATTTTAAGGCTTGTATCGCTTTTCGAGTGACCGAAATAGCCGAGCAGCTTTCTGCATTTATCGGGATTTTTTATAGCGATAGTAAAGCTTCTTCCCGAGGGAGAAACCTTGATTTTAAAGTTTATCGCAAGCTGTTCAACGAGCATCTGTCTGAATATAAAAGCTGCGCCCTCGTTTTCGGTCTGGAAGGCTATACCGTCAAAAGAGAATGACTTTGAAAACAAAGCCATCCCGTAAAGCATACTCTTTTTGCAGCAGTTCTTTTCAGTTTCGTTTTTTACAAGCTCATTTTTTACATCTGATGAAAATGACATTTATCTTCTCTCAATATCTCTGTGGTTTACTGTTACGTTGTCCCAGCTCTGTGAAAAATAGGTTTTAAGCGCCTCGGCGTACGCAACGCTTCGGTGGTTACCGCCCGTACAGCCTATGCCTATAACGAGCTGGCTTTTACCCTCGCGGATATAAAGCGGGATAAGATAGTTAAGAAGGCTCTCAACCCTCGTCAGAAGCTCGTTCGACTCGCTGAAGGAAAACACGTAGTCAACGACCTCTTTATCAAGTCCCGTCTTGTTTCTGAGCTCCTCGAGCCAGTAGGGATTGGGAAGGCACCTTACGTCGAGAACGAAGTCCGCGTCGGTAGGAATTCCGTGCTTGAAGCCGAAGCTCATTACGTGGATATTCATAACCTCCTTATCGTCGCCGAGAAGAATCTGGGTAAGCCTTTTTCTCAGCTCGGGAGCGGTAAGGTCTGAGGTATCAATAACGTAATCCGCCGCCTGACGGATAGGCATTAATACCTCTTTTTCGTATTTAAGCGCGTCCTCAATAGCACCCGAAAACTTATCTGCAAACGGGTGCTTACGGCGGGTCAGCTTATAGCGCCTGAGCGCAACATGATTTTTTATGTCAAGATAGAT
>CAMVRG010000052.1 GCA_947169815.1 uncultured Clostridia bacterium
ATAGATTTCTGGACTGAGCATTATATAAATGACGGTACCGAAATCGACGATGATACCTGGCAGGAGCTTGTTGACAGCATTAATTATCGTAAGGCTGTTAATAAATGCTACGACCTTCTATCCCGCCGTGACCACAGCGTTAAGGAACTGAGGACAAAGCTGCTTAGAACGGTTGACGAAAAGAACGCAGAACGGGCTATTGAAAGAATGCTTGAGCTCGGTTATCTTGACGACAGAAAATATGCCGAAAAGCTCCTTGAACATTTAATAAATAATAAGAATATGTCCCTCTCTTTTATTAAGCAGGAGATGTATAAAAGGGGAGTTCCGTCCGAAATAATATCCGAATTACTTGAGGACGCTGAAATAGACAGCGTTTCAAGTATTAAGGAACTCATTGTTAAGAAATACAGAAACAAACTGAGCGCCGAGGGCGGTAAGGATAAGGTAATAGCTGCGTTGATGCGTAAGGGCTTTTCTTTTACCGATATAAAGACGGCGTTTGAAGAACTTGAATATGAAGAAGATTAAAGTCGGAATGATATCTCTCGGCTGTCCGAAAAACCAGGTTGACGGTGAAATAATGCTTACTAAGCTTGTTAACTCGGGCTTTGAAGCGGTCAGTGAGCTTGAAGAGAGCGATATTGTAATTATTAATACCTGCGGATTTATTGAATCGGCTAAGGCTGAAGCTATTGAGGCTATACTTGAAGCCGCTGAGTATAAAAAGGCAGGATTAATTAAAGCGATAGTGGTTACGGGCTGTCTTGCCGAAAGATACCGTGAAGAAATCAGAAAAGAAATACCCGAGGCTGACGCAGTTATAGGAATCGGCGCCGACGGGGACATAGTTAAGGTGTGTCAAAAGGCGTTTATAGGGCTTACTACCGAGTTTTTCCCTGATAAGCGCTTGCTTCCTATTGACGATGAAAGAATGCCGTCTACTCCCTCTCACTGGGCTTATCTTAAGATTGCCGAGGGTTGTGATAACCGTTGTTCATACTGCGCGATACCTTCAATACGAGGCGCTTTCAGAAGCCGTACAATAGAATCTGTTGTAAGCGAGGCGAAAGAGCTTGCTGAATCGGGCGTAAAAGAGCTCATTCTCGTTGCTCAGGATACGACGAAATACGGTGAGGATATATACGGCGAATACAGGCTTGACGGACTATTAAAGCAATTAGTAAAGGTTGACGGTATTGAGTGGATAAGGCTCTTTTACTGTTATCCTCAGCGTATTACCGAAAGCCTTATTGACGTTATTGCGAAAGAGGACAAAATCTGTAATTATATTGATATTCCGCTTCAGCATTCCGATAAAGACGTCTTAAAGTCTATGAACAGAATCGGCGACGGCGAGTCTTATAAAATGCTCATTGATAAAATGAGAGAAAGAATTGACGGTCTGTCTCTCCGTACAACATTTATGGTAGGCTTTCCGAACGAATCCGAAGGGCAGTTTGAAAATCTCTGTAATTTCGTAAAGGATGTCAAGTTTGATAAAATGGGCTGTTTTACGTTCTCTCCCGAAGAGGATACGCCCGCTTTTGATATGGAAGGACAGATTCCCGAGGATATTAAGATAAGACGTAATGAAATACTTATGGATATCCAGTATTCGATTACCGAAAACAGCAATAAATCCCGTGTCGGAAACACTTATAAGGTAATTACCGACAGCTTCGACGGAGAAAAATACATCGGGCGTTCTTATATGGATTCTCCCGAAATTGACAGCGGAATTATTTTTACTTCAGATAAAGAAATTGAAATCGGCTCCTTCGTGAACGTAAAGATTACCGATTACGACGGATACGATTTAATAGGCGAGGTGGTTTAATTGAATCTGCCGAATAAAATAACGGTTTTCAGATTTATATGTATTCCGTTTCTTCTTGCTGCTGCACTTGTTGAATTCAGATATCACTGGACGGTAACGTTTATAATATATCTTGTAGGCTGTATAAGCGATAAGCTCGACGGAACGATAGCAAGAAAGCGTAATCTCATTACAGATTTCGGTAAGCTTTTTGACCCGCTAGCGGATAAAGCGTTTATGCTTTCAGCGTTTCTTATTCTCATTAATCTCGGCTGGCATACCGAGCTGGTTATTATGCTTATGATGCTTAGAGAGTTTCTCGTCGCGGGCGTGAGAATGGCTGCTTCCGTCGAGGGAGAAACTATTCCCGCTAATATCTTCGGTAAGCTGAAAACCCTTCTTCAGATGGTTACCGCGGGAATTGCGTTTTTCATTCTTGCGTTTCTTGAAAAATACGGAGAGGTTACTATTATAGCTAAAGGCTTTAATCCGCCTCAGTTCCTTGAAATCTATTCAACGATAGCCTTCTGGATTACGGGAATAATTACGTTTATAAGCGGTCTGAAGTATTTAAAGGACGGCTGGCACTTAATAAAAACAAAATAATAGTTGCATTTTTTTAATAAACGTATATAATGAATATAAAGATAAATAAAGGCTTTGATTAGGAAAAGTAAGTAATTATCTTTTTTCAGAGAGCGGGCTGGAGCTGTGATGTCCGTATTAAGAGATTACCGAAATGCGCCTATGAGCTTTTTGCAGGAAATGGCAAAACGGTCGCCCCGTTATAAGCATAAACAGTATAAATCAGAGTGGAACCGCAGTATAATTATTGCCTCTGTCGAGAAATCGGCGGAGGCTTGTTTTGTTGAGGTGATTATTATAAGCTTTTTAAGTGAATATAAAGAGAGCGTAAACGCTTTTATTGAGCACGACCCCGCTGCACACAGCGCCCTTGAGATAATTCTTCTTTATCCCGGATTCAAAGCGCTGAGAGCACATAAGAGGGCTAAGTGGTTTTTAAATCATAATATGCCGCTTGTCGCAAGAGCTATAAGCCAGCGTTGCGCACATAAAACGGGAATTGAAATTCACCCGGGCGCAACGATAGGCAAGAGAGTCTGTATTGACCACGGAACGGGAATTGTTATAGGTGAAACTACTGAAATCGGCGACGACTGTATGATATATCAGGGTGTAACGCTCGGCGGTACGGGCAAGGACGAGGGCAAGCGCCATCCGACTCTTGAAAACGGTGTTATGGTTGGCGCAGGCGCAAAGGTTCTTGGCCCTATTACAATAGGTCATAACGCTAAGGTTGCCGCGGGAGCGGTTGTAGTAAAGGACGTTGAGCCTAACGCGACTGTTGTCGGTATACCGGGAAGAGTAGTAAGAATTGACGGCGAAAGAATAGACGACCTTGACCAGATTCATCTTCCCGACCCCGTTATGAATGCTATTATGGGTAACGCCGATAAGATTGCGGAGCTCGAAGAGAGAATAAGAAAAATGGAGGATAAAAATGAAGGTATTTAACACTTTATCAAGAAATAAAGAGGAATTTATACCCGTAGATAAAGACGAGGTTAAAATCTATGCCTGCGGACCTACGGTATATAATTATATTCATATCGGTAACGCAAGACCTCTTTGCGTATTCGACGTACTTAGACGTTATATGGAATATAAGGGCTATAACGTAAAGTTTGTTCAGAATTTTACCGACGTTGACGATAAGATAATCAAGAGAGCCAACGAAGAGGGAATAAGCTCTAAAGAGGTTGCCGAAAAGTATATAAACGAATTCTGGACCGACGCTCACGGACTTAATTTTAAAGACGCAAGCGTTCATCCAAAGGCTACCGAAAATATAGACGAGATTATAGAAATAATCAAGACACTTGTTGATAAGGGCTACGCTTACGCCGTTGACGGAGACGTATATTACCGTGCGCTTAAGTTCGAAGGCTACGGAAAGCTCTCCCATCAGCCTATCGACGACTTACAGAGCGGCGCAAGAATAGCGGTTGGAGAGAAGAAGGAAAACCCGCTTGACTTTGCGCTCTGGAAGGCGGCTAAAGAGGGTGAGCCCTACTGGGACTCTCCGTGGGGCAAGGGAAGACCTGGCTGGCACATCGAGTGCTCCGCTATGAACAGAAAGTATCTCGGTAAGACTATTGATATTCATTGCGGCGGTCAGGATTTAATCTTCCCGCATCACGAAAATGAAATCGCGCAGTCCGAGGCGGCTAACGGCGAGCCCTTCGCTAAATACTGGATGCACAACGGCTATATAAACGTTGATAACGTTAAGATGTCAAAGTCACTCGGAAACTTTAAAACCGTAAGAGAAATTGCCGACGTATACGGCTATGAGGTAATAAGATATTTTCTTATTTCGTCTCACTACCGTTCGCCGATTAACTATAATCTTGAGATAATTGAACAGTGCAAATCAGCGCTTGAAAGACTTTATACCTGCCGTGAATCGCTTGATTTTGCTATTAAAAACGCAGCTGATATTGAAAATGATAAAGAGCTTCTTGATTTAATCTCATCAAGGCACGAGCAGTTTGTAGCCGCTATGGACGACGACCTTAATACCGCCGACGGACTTGCCGCAATATTTGACCTCGTCAAGGATATTAATACAAAAATTCTTGATAAAGAGGTTTCAAAGGGCGTTTGTGAAGCCGCTGCGTCTCTTTTTGACGAGCTTTGCGACGTTTTAGGAATTCTTTATAACCGCAAGTCAAACGACCTTGATTCTGAAATTGAGGCGCTTATTGAAAAGAGACAGGAAGCCCGTAAGAATAAGGACTGGTCGACCGCCGATAAAATCCGTGACGACCTTAAAGCGAGAGGCATTGTATTAAAGGATACTCCTCAGGGCGTAACCTGGACTAAGGAATAATAGACAATATAAAGCAGGGGAGAACATAATCATTGTTCTCCCTTGAATTTTACTTTTGTTTATGGGATAATGACAAAGACAGGAGTGATATAAATGATAGACAGAAAAAAATTTAAGGATATTGAAATTTCGCGACTCGGTCTCGGTAATATGAGGCTTCCCGTAAAAACGCCTATCAAGCGTGAAGCAAATCCGATGATTGATTACGTTAAGGGTCAGGAGCTCGTTGACCTTGCGTATGAAAACGGCGTAAACTATTTTGATACGGCTTATATGTATCACGCGGGTAAGAGCGAAAAATTTATCGGTAAGGCGCTTAAAAAGTATCCGAGAGAAAGCTATTATCTTGCGGATAAGCTCCCGATATTTATGTGTCCCAAGGAAAGCGATATGGAGAAGATATTTTCAAAACAGCTTTCCCGCTGTGACGTGGATTATTTCGATTTTTACCTTCTTCATTCTCTTGACGGTAAAAACTGGGCTAAATGTAAAAAATTCGGTGCAGTTGAATTTGTTGAGCAGAAGAGAAAAGAGGGTAAGATTAAATATTTCGGCTTTTCATTCCACGGAACGGTCGACGATTTAAAGGAAATCGTTGCCGCTCACGACTGGGATTTCGCCCAGATTCAGCTTAATTATCTCGATTGGAAAAATCAGCGAGCCGACGAACAGTATCAGGTTTTAACTGACGCGGGAATTCCCGTAATAGTTATGGAGCCCGTAAGAGGCGGTAAGCTCGCTGACCCTCAGAAAAACGTTAAAGAGCTTTTTGATAACTATTCAAAGGAGCGAAGCTATGCGTCCTGGGCTATGAGATTTGTAGCGAGTCATCCAAACGTTTTGACAATACTGAGCGGTATGAACGCTCCCGAGCAGATGCTCGATAATATTAATACGCTTACAAACTTTGAGCCTATGAGCGAGATAGAGTTTAAAATCTGTGCTAACGCAGCGTCGCTTATGAATAAGAATGACGTAATACCTTGTACGGGCTGTGATTATTGCGCCGACTGTCCGAAGGGCGTTAAAATCAGTACCGTTTTTGCAGTTTATAATAAGTATAAGAACGGCGAGGCTACGGGTGATGAGGTTGCCGCAGAATACGCTGGAATTGACGGTAAGGCGAGCGACTGTATCGCCTGCGGTAAGTGTAAGGAGCACTGTCCGCAGCAGATTGACATTCCGTCTCTTATGCAGAAAACTATGAAGGATTTATTTGAATAAAAGAAAAATAAAGGGTGTCTGAGACACCCTTTTAATTATTCCATTATATCGCTCATATCATAGAGTCCCTTGTCCTGACTGCTCATATAAAGCGCCGCGTTTACCGCACCAACTGCGAATACCTCCTTGCTTCGCGCCGAATGGGAAAGCGTGATATTTTCGTCGCGTCCCGCGAAAAGAATTTCGTGTTCGCCGACGATTGTACCGCCTCTTACTGAGTGAATTCCGATTTCATCCTTCGTTCTTTTTTCTCTCTTTGAATGACGGTCAAATTCGTATTTCTTCGGCTTATCGAATTCCTCGCTTATTGCGTCTGCAAGCATTAATGCCGTACCCGAGGGCGCGTCTATTTTCTGGTTATGATGCTGCTCGATAATCTCAATATCAAAATCGTCGCCGAGAACCTGAACAGCCTTCTTAGCGAGATTTACAAGAAGGTTAATACCAAGACTCATATTATAAGTGAAGAATACAGCCGTTTTTTCAGCAGCGTCCCTTATCTTTTTCTTCTGACACTCGTCATAACCCGTAGTTCCAATAACAAGTGAAATATGATTATTAACTGAATATTCGAGTAATCCGTCAAGAAGAGAAGGATTTGAAAAATCAATAATAACGTCCGCTTCCTCCTTAACCTCGTCGATGCTTTCATAAACGGGGAAGGGGGCTTTATTGTCGTTGTATTTATCGACCCCCGCAACTATTTCGCAGTTATCCTTTCCGCTTACCACGCTTTGGATAAAACCGCCCATTTTACCGCAGGCGCCTGTCAGTATAATTCTTGTCATATAAACTTCCTCCGAAAAAAGGCGGTACAGTACCGCCTTTCAGTTACTTTAATAAACCGTATTTCTCAAGAACGCCCTTAAGATATTCGGTATGAGCCTCTGTCATTTCGCAAAGCGGCATTCTGAGCGGGCCCGCGTTCATTCCGAGCATATTGCACGCGGCTTTAACGGGTATCGGATTAACCTCAACGAATAAAGCGTTAGCAAGCTCAAGATACTGAGCCATCATATCCGTACATTTCTTTGTATCGCCGTCAAGGTAAGCCATAACCATATCGTGAGTTTCCTTTGGACAGATATTTGCAAGAACGGAAATAACGCCCTTACCGCCGCAAGCCATTACCGCGGGAATCTGGTCGTCGTTACCGCTCCAGATGTTCAGCTCGTCGCCGCAAAGCGCTCTTATCTTCATAACCTGTGAGATATTTCCGCTCGCTTCCTTGATACCGTTTATTCTCGGAAGCTTTGCAAGCTCGGCGCAGGTTTCAGGCTCAATATTAACGCCTGTTCTTGACGGTACGCTGTACATAATAATCGGCTTATTAGTAGCGTCGTGGAACATTCTGTAATTGCTAATAAGACCCTTCTGAGTCGTTTTGTTATAGTAAGGAGTAACGATTAAAAGAGCGTCAACTCCCGCGTTACAGGCGGCTCTCGCGTTTTCAATACCGTATGCAGTATTGTTTGAGCCGCAGCCTGCGATTACGGGAACTCTTTTGTTAACATAGTCAACGCAGAATTTTATAGCGTCTCTGTGCTCAGTCGTATTAAGGGTTGAAGCCTCTCCCGTAGTGCCTACTACAACGATTGCGTCGGTTCCGTTTTCAATCTGAAAGTCAATCATCTTTTTGAAAGCGTCATAGTTTATTGTTGTATCCTCATTAAAAGGCGTAATAATCGCAACGGCTGAGCCTGTGAAAATAGGTTCCTTCATAATCTTATCTCCCTTTCTTAACTTAGTCCATATATCCTTTAGCAGCAAGAAGCTCGGCGAGAAGAACAGCTCCGCCTGCCGCGCCTCTTAAGGTGTTGTGTGAAAGACAAACGAATTTATAATCGTACTGAGTGTCCTCTCTGAGCCTTCCGATTGAAACCGCCATACCGTTTTCAAGCTCTCTTTCGCTCTTAATCTGCGGTCTGTCGGGCTCGGTGAAGTAATTGAGAAACTGCTTCGGCGCCGAGGGAAGCTCAAGCTCCTGAGCCGTACCCCTGAAGTTATTCCAGATTTCAATCATTTCTTCCTTGCTCGGCTTTTTATCAAAGTTTACGAATACGGCGCCGAGATGTCCGTTTGATACGGGAACTCTTATACACTGCGCGGTAAAGTTAGGTTTATCGTTAAGAGCGATTTTATCTCCCTCAATTTTGCCCCAGAGCTTAAGAGGCTCTCTCTCGCTCTTTTCCTCCTCGCCGCCGATGTAAGGAATAACGTTGTCAATCATTTCGGGCCATCTTTCAAAGGTCTTTCCTGCGCCTGAAATAGCCTGATATGTACATACTAATACGTCCTTAACGCCGAATTTCTCATGAAGAGGGAAGAGGGCGGGAACGTATGACTGAAGCGAGCAGTTTGACTTAACCGCGATAAAGCCTCTTTTAGTTCCGAGTCTCTTTCTCTGAGCGGGGATAATGTCGATATGCTCTGCGTTAAGCTCGGGAACTACCATAGGTACGTCGTCGGTAAAACGGTTAGCCGAGTTATTTGAAACTACAGGGCATTCGTATTTAGCGTATTTTTCTTCAAGCGCTTTAATTTCGTCCTTTTTCATATTAACTGCGCAGAAAATGAAATCTACCGCGTCGCAGATTTCTTTAATATCCGCCTCAGCGTCTTTAACTACAAGGTTTTTATATTTTTCGGGTACAGGCTTATCCATACACCATTTACCGCTTATAGCTTCCTCGTAGGTCTTTCCTGCGCTTCTGCTTGAAGCGGCGAGAACTACCAAGTCGAACCAGGGATGGTTTTCAAGAAGCGTCATAAATCTCTGTCCTACCATACCCGTTGCGCCGACAATTCCGACCTTGTACTTTTTCATAATTTTTCTCCTTAGCTCTTGTATTATTAAACGAATTGCAATATAATATACGATAAATAAATTACTAATATAACTATTTTAAATATAATACAACGATTTTTCAGATATGTCAATTATAGATTTCGGAGAATAATAATGAAAACATCTGATTTTTTCTATGAACTTCCACAAGAATTAATCGCGCAGACTCCCGTTGAGCCGCGCGACTCCTCACGGCTTATGGTAGTTGATAAAAACAGCGGAGCGCTTGAACACCGAGTTTTCCGCGATTTGACCGATTACTTAAACGAGGGCGACTGCCTTATTATAAATGATACAAGGGTTATTCCCGCAAGAATATACGGCGTTAAAGAGGAAACGGGAGCCGTAGTAGAGTTTTTATTGCTGAAACAAAGCGAGAATAACGTGTGGGAATGTCTCTGTAAGCCGGGTAAAAGAGCTAAAACAGGAACAAAATTCTCGTTCGGCGAAGGTCTCGTCGACTGCGAGGTAATCAGCATTACTGACGACGGAAACCGAATTATACGTTTCAACTGTGACAGTAAAGAGATTTACAATATACTTGATAAAATAGGCAAAATGCCGCTACCGCCCTATATCACGGAAGAATTGAAAAACGGCGAGCGCTATCAAACCGTATATTCCCGTGAGCTTGGCTCCGCCGCCGCGCCTACGGCTGGACTTCATTTTACCGAGGAAATGCTCGATAAAATCAGGAATATGGGTGTAAAAATCGGAAACGTTACGCTTCACGTAGGACTCGGTACATTCAGACCCGTTAAGGTCGACGACGTAACCGAGCATAAAATGCACAGCGAGCATTATACACTTCCGAAGGAAACCGCTGATTTAATCAACGAAACGAAGAAGAGTGGCGGAAGAGTAATAAGCGTAGGAACAACGAGTACAAGAACGCTTGAAAGCGTTGCGGCAAAATACGGCGAAATCCGCGAGGACGAGGGAGATACAAGTATTTTTATTTATCCCGGTTATGAGTTTAAATGTATTGACGCTCTGATAACTAACTTTCATCTTCCCGAAAGCACTCTTATTATGCTTGTTTCAGCCTTTGCGGGTTATGATAATATTATGAACGCATATAAAACCGCGGTTGAAGAAAAATACAGATTTTTTTCCTTTGGCGACGCGATGTTTATAAAATAATACGGAGACTTTATGAAATTTACGGTAATCAAACAAGAGGGCAAAGCAAGACGGGCGGTATTTGAAACGGTACACGGTACCGTACAGACTCCCTGCTTTATGAACGTTGCAACCTCTGCAGCTATAAAGGGCGGTCTTTCAACACGTGATTTAGAGGACGTCGGAGCACAGATTATGCTCTGTAATACCTACCATCTTCACGTAAGACCCGACGATAAAATTGTTTATGAAATGGGCGGACTTCATAAGTTCACTAACTGGAAAAGACCTATTTTAACTGATTCGGGCGGCTTTCAGGTTTTCTCCCTTGCAAAACTCAATAAGATTAAAGAGGAAGGCGTTACCTTTAACTCTCATATTGACGGAAGAAAAATCTTTATGGGCCCCGAAGAGAGTATTCAGATTCAGTCAAACCTCGCCTCAACTATCGCAATGGCGTTTGACGAATGCGTTGAAAATCCCGCTGAATATAAATACGCAAAAGAGGCTTGCGAGCGTACTTACAGATGGCTTGAACGCTGTAAGGCTGAGATGGAAAGACTTAACGCTCTCCCTGAAACAATCAATAAAAAGCAGCTTTTATTCGGTATAAATCAGGGCTGTACATATGACGATTTAAGAATTGAGCATATGAAGGAAATAGCAAAACTTGACCTTGACGGCTACGCTATCGGCGGTCTTGCCGTCGGCGAGCCTAAGGAAGAAATGTACCGTATAATTACTGCCGTTGAGCCTTACGCGCCCGTGAACAAGCCGAGATATTTAATGGGAGTCGGAACTCCCGGGAATATTCTTGAGGCAGTCAGCAGGGGAGTGGACCTCTTTGACTGCGTTATGCCGTCGAGAAACGCGCGTCACGGTCAGCTCTTTACCAAAAAGGGGATTATCAATATTAATAACGCTAAATATCAGCTTGACGGTAAGGCTATTGACGAAACCTGCAACTGTTCAACCTGCAGGAATTATTCAAGGGGCTATTTAAGACATCTCTTTAAGGCTAACGAGATGCTCGCTATGAGACTTGCGGTAATTCATAATCTTCATTTTTACAATAATCTTATGGCTGAAATCCGCGAAAACCTTGAAAACGGCTCGTTTAATGACTACAAAAACGAATTCGTCGACCTTCTTGATACAAGAATTTAAAATAATTCTTGCAAAATTTATTAATATAAGATATAATCTGTATATTGCATTTATAAATAATTCTTTTGGAGGAATATAATATGTTTAATACGTTTTTAGCTATGGCAGGAGCAGGTGCTGGCGCAGCTGCAGGTACAACAGGCGCAGGCGGCGGAATGGGAAGTTATTCGTCAATTCTCTTAATGGTAGGTCTTGTTGCCGTTATGTACTTTATGATGATAAGACCTCAGAAAAAGCGCCAGAAGGAAGAGCAGGAAATGCGTTCCTCAATCGAAATCGGCGACGAGATTATCACAATCGGCGGTATCGTAGGTAAGGTTGTTAAAATCCGCGAAGAGGATATCGTTATTGAAACAGGCGCTGACAGAACTAAAATGAGACTTCAGAGATGGGCTGTTAATACAAACGTTACTAAGACAGAACAGCATAAGAAATAAGTTGAAGCTGCAAGAGCTGCCGCTAAAGATTATATTGAAGAGACATATGGAAAAGCATATTA
>CAMVRG010000053.1 GCA_947169815.1 uncultured Clostridia bacterium
GGGGAGGAGCGTTTCGATTTTAATAACGCTACCGAGCTTATACTCGAAACCATGAAGCGCGAGGACATCTCTTCCCTCGGCATAGGCCACAGTAAGGCGGCGGTATCGGCGCTCGGCGCAGTTATATCATATCTTCGCGAAACGCAGAAAACCGATACCCTTGAGGTGCCGAGCGAGGTTGAATACTACGAGGGCGACGACTTTATGGCGCTTGATATCAGCGCGAGAAGAAATCTTGAGCTTACGGCGTCTATGATGACGGGCGATAAAAAGCATTCGCTGCTATGGGTTATTGATAAAACAAAGACCGCGATGGGAAAGAGAATGCTTCGCTCGTGGCTTGAAAGACCGCTCGTTTCGGTAACGAAGATTACGAAGAGACAGAATTCGGTAGCCGAGCTTCTTGACAGAAACGTTCTTCGCGATAACGTAAGAGAGGCGCTTCAGGGCGTTAAGGATATGGAAAGGCTTATGAGCCGTATCGCCTATTCAACGGCTAACGCAAAGGAACTGAGAACTCTTTCCTCAACTATTGAGGCGCTCCCCGCGATTAAGAGCGTCCTTTCTGATTCCTCGTCGGCGCTTCTTAAATCAATTTATGACAATATAGATTTACTTCAGGACGTTTATTCGCTTATCGACAGCGCGATTGTTGAGGAGCCTCCGTTTTCAGTCCGCGAGGGCGGAATAATAAAAAGAGGATTTAACAGCGAAATAGACGAGCTCGCCGATATAGTTGACGGCGGAGCGAATATTCTCGCCGAAATTGAGACGAGAGAAAAAGAAAGAACGGGAATACCTAAGCTGAGAGTTTCATATAACAAGGTATTCGGATATTTTATCGAGGTAACTAATTCGTATAAGGATTTAGTTCCCGAGGACTACATAAGAAAACAGACCTTAACAAACTGCGAAAGGTTTATTACTCAGGAGCTCAAGGAGCTTGAGGGAAAGGTGCTCGGCGCCAAGGACAGGCTTATAGCCCTTGAATACGAGGCGTTCAGTTCAGTAAGAACAAGCATAGCGGGTGAGGTTGAAAGAATTCAGAAAACCGCAAAGGCGCTCGCTGTACTCGACTGTCTTGCCTCTCTTGCCGAGACGGCGTACGTTAATAATTACTGCTGTCCCCAGCTTACAACCGACGGCGTTATTGATATCAAGGAGGGACGTCACCCCGTAGTTGAAACCCTTCTTACCGACGGAGTGTTCGTACCTAACGATACGCTTCTCGATTCGGATAAAAACCGCTGTTCAATTATTACGGGACCGAATATGGCGGGTAAGTCAACCTATATGCGCCAGACCGCGCTTATAGTTCTTCTCGCTCAGACAGGCTCCTTCGTCCCCGCTAAGAGCGCGAGGATTTCCGTTTGCGACGCGATATTTACAAGAGTCGGCGCAAGCGACGACCTTGCCTCGGGACAGTCAACCTTTATGGTCGAGATGAACGAGGTTTCGACTATACTTAAAAATGCAACTAAGAATTCGCTCATCATACTTGACGAAATAGGAAGAGGAACCTCTACCTTCGACGGTATGAGCATAGCAAGGGCGGTTCTTGAATACGTGGTAAAGAAAAAGACGCTCGGAGCGAAAACGCTCTTTGCGACTCACTACCACGAGCTTACCGCTATGGAGGGTATGCTCGACGGCGTAAATAACTATTCAATCGCCGTTAAGAAGAGGGGCGACGATATTACGTTTCTCAGGCGTATCGTTCACGGCGGAGCGGACCAGAGCTTCGGTATCGAGGTTGCAAAGCTTGCGGGAATACCGCCCAGCGTTGTTAAAAGAGCAAAGGCAATTCTCAGAGAGCTTGAGGCTAACAAAATTGAAATTGAATTCAAGGCGGAAAACGCGGTCGAAGAAGAGGATGAGGATATCCAGTATAACTTCAAAACTAATTCCGCCTCCGATATATTAGAGCTTTTAAAGGCTACGGACGTTAATACGCTTACTCCGATTGAGGCAATGCAGACTCTGTATGACCTCAAGAAGAAGGCGGAGGAAATATCGTAGGAAAAGAGGTGACAGCCTTGCCTGAAATTAATATTTTACCTAAAGAGGTATACCAGCTTATCGCGGCGGGCGAGGTTGTTGAGCGCCCTTCGTCAGTCGTTAAGGAAATGATTGAAAACTCCGTTGACGCGGGGGCGAAAAATATTACCGTCGAGATAAAAAACGGCGGAACTACATATATAAGAATTACCGACGACGGCTGCGGTATCGAAAGAGAGCAGATAAAAAAGGTATTCGTATCCCACGCTACAAGTAAGATTAAGTATACCGACGATTTAAACGCTATAGGAACTCTCGGCTTCAGGGGCGAGGCTATGGCGTCAATCGCCGCGGTCAGCAGAGTTGAGCTTTTAAGCAGAACCGACGGCGAGGAAATCGGTACGAGATACGAAATCGAGGGCGGCGAGGAAAAGGAACTTGCAGACGCGGGCTGTCCCGTAGGTACTACGGTTGTAGTAAGGGATATATTCTTCAATACTCCCGCGAGAATGAAATTCCTTAAAAAAGACGTAACCGAGGGTAATTCGGTTGCGGGCATAGTTGATAAAATGGCGATAAGCCACCCCGAAATCGCCTTCCGTTTTATCCGCGATTCAAAGCAGGCGCTTATTACCTCGGGTAACGGAAAACTGAAGGACGCGGTTTATTCCGTTCTCGGAAGAGAGTTTGCCTCGTCTCTCATTGACGTTGATTACAGCGATAAAAATATGAGAGTAAGCGGCGTTATAACAAAGCCCTCTGCCTCGCGCAAGAGCAGGGCTATGCAGTATTTCTTTATCAATTCGCGTTTCGTAAAGAGCCAGACCGCTATGGCGGCGCTTGAGCAGGCGTATAAGAATTCGATAATGGTCGGACAGTTTCCAGGCTGTGTACTCAATATTGAATGCGACAGCTCCTTCGTTGACGTAAACGTTCACCCCGCTAAAATCGAGGTTCGCTTTGCGAACGAAAGACCTGTTTTTGAACTCATTTATTACGGAGTTAAAAACGCACTTCAGGTTGGGGATACCCCTAAGGAGGTAAGCTTTGACTCTCAGCCGAAGAGGGTTGTGACAACCGCCTCGGGAAAGCTCGATTTCTTCGTCCGCGAGGAGGACAAGCCTCAGCAGATGGAGTTCAGAACGAAGAGCAGCCCTAATAAATTCTGGCAGGTTGCGGCAAGCTCTGATGAGAATCTTTACCGCGAGGAAACAAAAACTGATAACAAATCCGATATACATATAATCGATAAAAACAATTTTAAACCGATTAAGACTGAGGACACGGCTGCGCCGATTAAAGAGAAAACACTTGAGAGCGAAAGCGAAATCGAAATTCCCGATTTCAGAGTAATCGGCGAGGCGTTTAAAACCTACATAATTATTGAAATAGATAATTCGCTTTATCTTATAGACAAGCACGCGGCGCACGAGAGAATGAATTACGAAAAGCTCAAAGCGAGTACGGTAATCGCCTCTCAGGTTCTTCTTACTCCCGTAGTCGTTAGACTTTCAAAGGAGGAATATTCCGTCGTGCTTGAAAATATCGGGCTTTATTCAAAATGCGGCTTTGCCGTTGAGGATTTCGGAAACAGCTCGGTAATAGTTCGCGAATGCCCCTCAATTCTTGATAACGAGAAAATAGAGGACTTAATAACGGAAACCGCGGGGAAACTGCTTGACGGAAAAACGGATATTACCCCCGAGCAGATGGACTGGATTTTCCATTCAACCTCGTGCAGAGCGGCGGTTAAGGCAGGGGACTATACCTCGCCTTATGAAAGAGAGCTGTTTGTTAAAAAGCTTCTCTCAATGCCCGAGATAAGATACTGCCCTCACGGCAGACCCGTTATGATAAAATTTTCAAAATACGAAATTGAAAAACAGTTCGGCAGGTCATAGCTATGGATAAGATTAAAATTATCTGTGTAGTCGGGGCTACCGCCTCGGGAAAGACCTCCCTCGGAGTTGAGCTTGCCGAAAGGCTCGGCGGCGAAATTATTTCCGCCGATTCAATGCAGGTTTATAAGGGAATGGCGATAGCTACCGCGGCGGCGACCGAGGAGGAGCAAAAGGGAATACCCCACCACCTGCTTGAGTTTCTTGAGCCGGGCGAAAGCTTTTCCGTCGCTGAGTTTGTAAGTCTTGCTAAAAAGACCGCCCTTGAAATTAATTCAAGGGGAAAGGTTCCGATTATAGTAGGCGGAACGGGGCTTTTTATAGACTCGCTTGTAAACAATATTGCTTTTACGGGAGCGGGCGCGGACGAAAAGCTCAGAGAGGAGCTCAGCGAAAAGAGTTCGGACGAGCTTTATGAGATACTTAAGAGCGTTGACGAAAACGCCGCTGAGGCTATTCACAGAAATAACCGAAAACGCGTGATAAGAGCGCTTGAGCTGTACTACGGCGGTATAAGCAAGACCGAACAGAACGAAAGGTCTCGCGACGAGGAATCGCCCTTTGACGCGCTTTATATCGGAATAGGATATAAAAACAGACAAAAGCTCTACGACAGAATAAACCTCCGCGTTGATTTAATGCTCAGAAACGGGCTTGAAAAAGAGGCGAGAGAAATGCTCGGTAAAACGGGCGTGACCTCGCGCCAGGCGATAGGTCATAAGGAGCTTGAACCGTATATAGACGGCGGTATTTCGCTTGACGAGGCTGCCGAAAACCTGAAAAAAGAAACAAGGCATTACGCAAAGCGCCAGCTTACCTGGTTTCGGCGTAATGATAAAATAAACTGGCTTTATGCCGACGAAATGAGTAAAGAGGAGCTGTTTTCAAAAGCAATAGCGCTCTCAGAAGAATTTTTAGGATAGGGGTTTTAATCTTGAATTTAAAGAAGATAAAACTTAATAATGTCCTTATGGTAATTGCAATAGTTGCAATTTTCGCTTACATAATCGTTCAGTTCTATTCGGTAACTCATATTAAGCTTGAAACCGAAAAGGCTGAAATAACGACGGTTTACCAGTCGATAAATACGACGGCGGTAGTAGTAAGGGACGAAAAGGCGCTTGACGCGCCCGACGGCGTTGTTACGGTTCCATGCGTTAACGACGGAGATAAGATTAACGCGGGCGGAAACGTCGCTATGACCTTTACTGACGCTGAGCAGGCGACGGGATATTCAAAATATGCCGAGATTCAGAATAAAATCGCCTACTACGAGGGACTCGCAACCCAGACTCTCGGTCAGAGTTCAAGCGTTGAGTCGATAAACTCTGAGGTTGACAGTAAGCTCAACGACTATATAAGAGCGCTGTCGGACGTCAACACCTCCGAGCTTCAGAGGGTAGGCGATAGCATTAACGACAGCCTTTTGAGACGTCAGATGATAATAGGCGAGAACGTAGATTTAATGAAGGTAATCCAGGGGCTTAACAAGGAACTTGAAAAATATTCCTCAACCTCAACCCCGAACGATTATATAAGTACCGATACCTCGGGCGTTTTCTCGGGTTATGTTGACGGCTTTGAAAACGTCATACCGTACGATAAGGCTGAGGAGGCGGACGTTACCGCTATCGAAAAGGCGCTTGACAAAACGAAGAAGAAAAAGGACGTCGCAAAGGATAAGCTCGGAAAGCTCATTACAAGCTACGTGTGGTACTTTGAATGCGTGCTTGACGCCGATGAGGTCAAGGCGCTCTCCGACGGACAGAAGGTAACCGTAGCCCTTAAAAACAGCGACGATACGGTAATCAGGGGAGAGATACTCAGCGGAGCCGAGCCCGTACCGGGACAGACAAAAACGGCGCTGATTATTAAGTGTAACGTTATGTCGCCTAAGCTGACCTCTTTAAGACGCGAGGATATCGAAATAAGAATCCGTTCATACGAGGGCTTTAAGATTCCCGCCTCCGCGCTCCACGTCAGCGAGGACAAAAAGGGCGTGTACGCGCTTGTATCGAGCCAGGTAATGTTCCGCGAAACCGAGGTAATATATTCTGAGGACGACTGGGTAATCGTCAAGTTTGAACCCGATAACCCGAACTCGGTCAGAATTTACGATAAGGTTATTACTCAGGGAAAGGAGCTTTGGGATGGAAAAGTTTATACCTGATGAGGTGAGAATAAAAAGAACGCTCGAAAACTATGAGCGGGTAAAAAATAATATAGCCGAGGCGGCGATAAAGGCGGGACGAAAGCCTGAGGACGTAAGGCTTATGTGCGTTACTAAAACGGTTGAGGCTGAGTATATAAACCCCGTGCTTGATTCGGGCGCCTCGCTCATAGGCGAAAACAGGGTACAGGAATATCTCGCCAAACGCGATTTGCTTCACCTTGACGGAGTTGAAAAGCATCTTATCGGTCACCTTCAGACGAACAAGGTAAAACAGATTGTCGGCGAGGTCGATATGATTGAGTCGGTTGACTCGGTTAAGCTCGCAAAGGAGATAAGCAAATGCTCTGTTAAAAAGGGCGTTATAAGCAATGTTTTAGTCGAGGTGAATATCGGCGAGGAGGATTCAAAAAGCGGAATCTTTCTTGACGGACTTGAGGAGCTTCTCATTGAAATCGGCGCCCTTCCCAACGTCGCGGTTAAAGGTCTTATGACTATACCCCCGATATGCGAGGAAACCGAGGCGAGAAAATATTTTGAACAAATGCATAAAACATTTATTGACATTAAGAGTAAAAACTTAGATAATATAAATATGGAACTACTCTCTATGGGAATGAGCGGCGATTATGAGGCGGCAATTTCCGAGGGTTCGGATATAGTAAGAGTCGGCTCTGCGATTTTCGGAGCAAGACAGTATTTTTAATGAAAGAGTGAGGTAGAAAAGATGGGATTTTTTGATAAGGTAAAAGAAATTATCGGCGACGATGAGGACGATTTTGACGAATACTACGACGAGGCTAATTCCTTCGGCTCGGCAGCGCCGAATTTAGCTCCTGCAAGAACGGAACGCGAGAGAAGCTTTGAACGCACCTCTACGCCCCCTCCGTATGAAAGAGAGGAGAGAGCGGAGCGCCCCGCAAGAAGAGGAAGAAACAGCGATAAGGTTGTTAATATTCATACTACGGCTCAGCTTCAGGTTGTTCTCGTTAAGCCCGAAAGATATGAAGAGGCGGCGCAGATTGCCGACAACCTCAACGAGAGAAGAACGGTAGTTCTCAATCTGGAAAGCACGAACAGAGATGTTGCAAGACGTCTTCTTGACTTCCTTTCGGGAGTTGCTTATGCGAATAACGGCCAGATTAAGCGCGTTGCGAATTCAACTTATATTATCACTCCCTATAATGTTGACGTTATGGGCGATTTGATTGACGAGCTTGAAAACAACGGAATGTTTATGTAATTATATTAAACTGTGAGAGAGGATAAGAATATGATTAGTGCACTCGATTTAAGAAACGCGAATATTACCGAGGTTGACTTAGGTTACAGCAAGGACGAGGTTAAGGCTCTTATTGACTCGGCTGCCGAGGCTATTGAGCAGAGCGAGGCTGAAAAGGAAGGTCTTTATCATAAACTTGAAATCCTTGCGGCAAAAATTGAGGAATACCGCTCTGAGGAGGATTCGATAAAGACTGCCCTTATTACCGCCCAGAAAATGGCGGACAGAATCAAGAAGGATTCAACCGAAGAGGCGGATAAGCTTATTGCCGACAGTAAGGCTCAGGTTGAGGCGGCTGTCAGCGAAGCAAGAGCTCAGGCTGATAAAATCGTAAGCGAGGCGAGAGAGTTTTCTTCATCGCTTATCAGCCAGAAAACACAGGAGGCTGAGGCAATAGTTGCCGAGGCTGAAAAGAAATCAAACGAGGCTATCAACTCCTCACAGATTGTTGCTCAGAATATCCTTGACCAGGCTAAGGAAATTTCAGACGAGCTCGTTCAGAAATCCCAGGAGGAAAAGGAGGCTTACGAGCTTCTTAACGCTACGCTCAGAAGAAACGCAGCGGTATTTATCGACAGTCTTAAGAAACTTTACGGCGAACAGCTTGACGCCCTTAACAGCGCTAAGCTTTTCAGCGGCGACGAGCCTCAGGAGGCTGAAAACCTCAGCTCCGTTCAGACCGAGGTAAGCTCGCTTGTCGGCGAAATTGACGAGATGAAGAACGCTATTCCTACCGAGGTTAAGGTCGAAGCTCCTCAGTACGCCGAGCCCGAGAGCGGGGAGAAGGAAGAGGAAATAATCGAGGAAGCCGAAGAAGAGGCTCCCGCCGAGGAAATCGTTGAGGAAATCATCGAAGAGGCGGAAGAGACTCCCGATGAGGACGACGACCCCGATATGCCCGACCCGATGGAAGCTGTTGAAGCGTTTTCAACTGATAAGATTACTCCTATTGATAAGTCAAAGCCCGTAGTTCCCGAGATTGAGGAAGAGGCTGAGATGGAGGATAAATCGCTTTTTGAAGAAAAGCTTCCGTTTGAAAACTACTTTCACGTAAAGACCGAAGACGCTCATCTCGATAAGACACAGACAATTTCTCTCATTCCTCCCGAGGATGATGACGACGATGACGACGAGCCTAAGTTCAAGGGCTTTTTCAAGAAAAAGAAATAATAACAAACTCAAGGAGTTAACACCGAAATGGATTATAATCAGACCTTAAATTTACCTAAGACCGACTTTCCCATGAGAGCCTCGCTTCCGCAGAGGGAGCCCGAGTTTCTTAAAAGATGGGAAGAGACGGACCAGTATAAAAGATTAATGGCGCTTGGCGCAGATAAGCCGCGCTTTGTGCTTCACGACGGCCCCCCGTACGCAAACGGCGATATTCATATCGGCCACGCGCTCAATAAAACGCTTAAGGATTTTATTGTACGCTATAAGAATATGACGGGCTTCCAGGCGCCGTATGTTCCTGGCTGGGATACTCACGGCCTTCCGACCGAGCTTGCGGCAAGAAAGAAGGCGGGAATTACCGCGGATTCAAATATAAGCGACGTTGAGCTTCGTAAAATCTGCCGCGATACTGCGCTCGGATTTGTTGATATTCAGCGCGAAAGCTTTAAGAGAATGGGCGTAATAGGCGAGTGGGATAACCCGTATATTACGCTTCAGAAGGAGTTTGAGCAGGAGCAGATTAAGGTATTTGCCTCAATGGCTTCAAAGGGCTATATCTATAAGGGCTTAAAGCCCGTTTACTGGTGCTCAGACTGTAATACCGCTCTCGCTGAGGCTGAGATTGAGTACGGTGAGGACCCATGCCATTCAATCTATGTTAAGTTCAAGGTAACCGACGATATGGGTAAGCTTGAGGCTATGGGCGCCGAGCTTGACAAAACATATTTTGTAATATGGACAACGACTACCTGGACTCTTCCCGCTAACCTTGCAATCTGCGTAGGACCGAACTATGAGTATTCGCTTCTTAAGGCTAACGGAGAATACTACGTTATGGCTACCGACCTTGCGCCCGCAGTATTTGAGGACGCAGGCATCAGCGATTACGAAACCGTAGGAATTATACGCGGCGACGAGCTTGAATATATGAAGACGGCTCATCCCTTCCTTGACAGAACGTCTCTTGTTATCGTAGGCGACCACGTAACGCTTGAAAGCGGTACGGGCTGCGTTCATACGGCTCCCGGTCACGGCGTTGACGACTTTATAGTATGTAAGAAATATCCCGAGATTCCGATGGTGGTACCCGTAGATTCAAAGGGCGTGCTTACCGAGGAGGCGGGCCAGTTCGCAGGCCTTTCAACCGAGGACGCGAATAAGCCTATTGCCGAGCATCTCGATAAAATCGGCGCTCTCTTTGCGCTTAAGAAGATTACCCACCAGTATCCTCACTGCTGGCGCTGTCATAAGCCCGTTATCTTCAGAGCTACGTCTCAGTGGTTCTGTTCGGTTGACGACTTCAAGGACGCTGCCGTTAAGGCTGCCGAGGACGTTAAGTGGTTCCCCGAGTGGGGTAAGGACAGACTTCAGTCAATGGTTCAGGAAAGAGCCGACTGGTGTATTTCGCGCCAGAGAAAATGGGGCGTTCCGATTCCCGTTATGTACTGTAAGGACTGCGGTAAAGAGATAATCGACGAGGGTATTATGGAAAAGGTTTCAGATATCTTCGGAAAGGAAGGCTCGGACGCGTGGTTCGCTCACGAGGCTGAATACTTCCTTCCCGAGGGCTTCACCTGTCCTCACTGCGGAAAGGCGAACGGCTTTGAAAAAGAGAAGGATATTATGGACGTATGGTTTGATTCGGGCTCGTCTCATTTTGCAGTATGCAAGAACAGACCTAATCTCAAGTGGCCCGCAGACGTTTATCTTGAGGGCGCTGACCAGTACAGAGGCTGGTTCCAGTCCTCGCTTCTCACATCCGTTGCTTCGGGCAAGGGCGCTCCGTATAAAGAGATTATAACCCACGGCTGGACGGTAGACGGCGAGGGAAGAAAGATGTCAAAATCCCTCGGAAACGGTATCGCTCCTCAGGAGGTTATGAATAAGTTCGGCGCGGATATTCTCCGTTTATGGGTTGCTTCGGCTGACTACCACGCCGATATCCGTATAAGCGACGAGATTATCAAACAGATTTCGGATAATTACAGAAAAATCAGAAATACAGCAAGATACTGTATCGGCAACCTTTACGATTTCGACCCCGATAAGGATATCGTTCCTAACGATGAGCTTGAGGACCTCGATAAGTACGCGCTTATGAAGCTCGACGAGGTTATGGCTACCGCTAAGGCGGGTTACGATAACTATGAATATCATACTATGGCACACGCGCTTCATAATTTCTGCGTAGTCGATATGAGTAACTTCTACTTTGACGTTTTAAAGAACAGACTTTATACCTCTGCTCCCGAGTCAAAGACAAGAAGAGCGGCTCAGACCGTACTCTATAAGGTTCTTGACGCTCTTACTCTCGTGCTTACTCCCGTTCTCGCGTTTACCTGCGACGAAATCTGGAGAGAGATGAAGCACGACAGCTCAAGAAATCCCGAGTCTCCGCTTTTCAACGATATTCCGTTTGATAAGTATATCGACGCTGACGAGGCGTTTATCGCTAAGTGGGACAGAATTCACGATATAAGAACTGACGTACAGAAGGCGCTTGAGTTTGCAAGACGCGATAAGATTATCGGCAAGCCTCTTGAGGCTAAGGTAATCCTTCACGCCGAGGGCGAGCTTGCGGAATTCTTAAAGAGCGTAGAGGGCGCGCTCCCCGAAATTTTCATTACCTCCGCGGTTGAAATCACTGACGGTAAGGGCGAAAATGAGGGCGACGTTCAGGGACTCTCGGTAAGTATTGAGAGAGCCGACGGCGAAAAGTGCGAGCGCTGCTGGAAGTTCTCAACTACGGTAGGCTCCTGCGCCGAGCATCCGACGCTCTGCGCCGAATGTGCCGCAACTATGAAAGAATTATTTAAATAAAAACCTGGGGAGGGCGTAGCCTGCGCCCTCCCGTTTTATAACTGATATGAGTAAAAATACCCGTTTAAAAAAGCATATATGGTGTTCGGTTATGATTATATTAATCATAGCCTTTGACCGCGTAACTAAAATTCTCAGCGTTGCTTATCTTAAAGATAAGCCCGACGTAACCTTTATTCCGAAGGTCGTTCAGT
>CAMVRG010000054.1 GCA_947169815.1 uncultured Clostridia bacterium
ACTGGGCATGTGGAAGGTTCCCACACCGATCGGCACATAAGCCGCCTGGAATTGCTTTTTCATCTTCATTTACCTCAGTATTTCAGTTCTATATTATCACCCTTCAGACCGGGATGGGCTCCCTGGTCAATCAGCGGCTTGCGTTCGGGATGGGAAATCACCCATTTGTTTTTCTGCAGCAGAAGACGTGCTTCTTTGTCAGTACTCGCATCCCGCATTGCCTTTTCCACATCACTCAGCGGAGTATTGGTGCCTTTGGGAAGGATCACGATATCCCGGAAGCCTTCATCGCACACCCGGCAGGGCGAAAGATGGAGGGTTGTCTGATACATTTCGATCAGGGTGCCCTTTGGCACAAAGAAGACTTCGGCATCATTCACATGGATGGAGTTGTTCTGAATCTGCCATACATGGGCCAGCACCAGCATGAAGTCAGTGACCGCGTAGTTGAGCTCGCTGCCCTTATGGTATTCAAAGCCGTTATAGGTAGTATTTCTTCCGTTACAGTAGCCCGCCTGAACGGGCATACCGCCGTAAAGCGTTTTTTCAATCTCGCTGAACACTGAGGTTTTTTCCATAGCCTCAATACTCGGGAAATAGACGTTTCCGCTTTCGGGAATATCAGTGCTTTTTTCCATATATGATACAAGTTCTGTAAAGTCATATCCCTTTACAACTCTTCCGTAGGGCTTAAACTCATCATCAGATACGGAAAAGATTTTTACGTCGTTAACTTCGTTAAGGCGATTAATCATTGTAATCCCCTCTTACGATTTTATATGTTGCGCGCCAGTCCTCTTTACCGATACCGAGCTCCATGCCCTTATCGTAAACTGCCTTTGCGTTTTCCATACCTGGCATCGGGAACTGAGCCTCGGCTGAAAGCCTCTGACATATACCTAAATCCTTATGCTCGTTTTCAAGCGAGAAAGCGGTAGTCCAGTTTTCGTCCTGAAGGTTTTTCCACTGTCCGTCGAGATAGAAATTCTGACCTCCGCCGTAGGAAATAGCCGTTGCGTAATCCTCGATTGAGATTCCCATTTTCTGAGCGAGGGCGATAGTTTCGTTTACGCCGTTCTGAATTTCCGCAACGAGCGTATTGTGACAGATTTTCATTACAAGACCTTTTCCGTTTTCGCCCATGCGGATAACGTTACAGCCCATATATTCAAGTACGGGTCTGATTACGGGAAAAAGCTCCGCGTCGCAGCCGACGAGAACGCCGAGAGTACCCGCAATAGCGGCGGGCTTTGACTTAACTACGGGAGCGTCGGCAAACTGAGCGCCCTTAGCCTTTATCATTTTAGATACCTCAACGGATACCGACGGGTCAATCGTGCTCATATCAATACAGATTTTAGTTTCGTCAATATACGGTAAAAGCTCGGTATAAACGGCTTTTACGTGCTCGCTTTTAGGTACCATTGTAATAATGATATCAGCGTTTTTTGCTACCTCGATATTAGAATCGAGTCCTACCGCGCCCGCCTCGGCGAGCTTTGCAACCTGAGCCTTATTAAGGTCTGAGCAGTATACGGTATCGTCGTGCTTTTTAACTATGTTTTCGCACATTGACTCGCCCATAATGCCGAGACCGATAAATCCTATTTTCATATTAATTCCCCTTAGTCTGTAATTGTTTTATCCCATGCTCCGCAGAATTTCTTAAGACCGTAATCGGTAAACGGATGATAGAAGCTGTCCTTGAATACCTGAAGACCTGCGGTTACTATATCAGCGCCTGCAACTGCGCAGTCAACGAACTGCTTGCCGTTTCTTACCGCAGCGCAGATAATCTGAGTTTTACCGAAGAAGCCGTAGTTTTCATACATTGTTACGATATCCTGGATATACTGGGTACAGTCCTCGCCGCTGTTTTCCTTCCAGCCGATAAACGGAGAAACGAAGAGCGAACCGTTTTTAGCCGCGATAAGCGCCTGAGAACCCGAGAAAACGAGAGTAAGATTAGTTCTTACGCCGTCCTTTTCAAGTCTTTTAGCGGCGGTTATACCAGCCTGTGTGCAGGGAATCTTAATAACGAAGTTGCTGCACATAGCGGCAATCTTCTTACCCATTTCAACTATCTCGTCGGCAGTATCAAGGTGGGGATTAATCTCAACAGAAATCGGGAATACGTCCCATCCCTCAATTCCCTTTTCCTTTACGAAATCAGCAAGCTCGCCGATTACGGTATAAAAGGGCTTGCCCGAATTCATAATGTGGTTCGGGTTAGTTGTTACGCCGTCAATTCCGAATGTCTCATACGCCTCTCTGATTTCATCAATCTTAGCGCTGTCTAAAAAGTATTTCATATTTACCTCCGTAAAACTTATTCACTTATTAATATTTTCTCCGCTTCGGTACCCTTACGTACGAATACGGGAATTCTTCCTATCGGGGCGCTTACAATATGGCGTCCGCCTCTGTATTCCTTCTTGCTCCAGATATGTATCCAGAGGTCGTCGGGAAGATAAACCTCTCTCGTTACCGCTCCCTGCTTAAGCACGGGCGCGACGAGAATATCGCGTCCGAGAAGATACTCGTAAGCCTCGTTATACGCCTCTTTTTCGTCATAGTGGAAGAAAAGAGGTCTTACTACGGCGAGTCCTGTTTCGGCGTTTTCCTTAACCGCGTCTTTAAGATACGGTTTAAGCGCGGTATGAAGCTCAGCATACTTCGCGCCGTGCTTTAATACCCTTTCGCTCGCGTCGTGCTGAGCGTTAATGTCGGGGTTGAGTCCCTCATGACCTCTCATAACGGGAGTAAAGGCGTTCATTTCGCACCATCTCATATAAAGTTCCTCGCTTCTCTTGAGATTAAAGAACGAGGTGTAGCCGCCTATATCGCTGTGGGAAAGACCGAAGCCGCATACCGAAAGCGAAAGCATAGCGGGAATTACCGACGGGAGACCGAAATCTATTGAAAAGTCAACGTGATTATCGCCGCACCACATCATAGTTGAATACTTCGGCGTATTCGAGAAGCCCGCTCTTGTGAAGAACATAATTTCTCCGAGCTTGCCCGCCTCTTCGACAGCCTCGCGGTTAATCTGAGCCCAGCGAGCGGGCCAGGTATTATGTACAAGCTCAGCGTCCTCACCGCTGAAAAGCACAGCGTCGGTAGGAAGATACTCGCCGAAATCAGCCATCCAGCCCGAAAGGCCGAGGTCAATCATATTCTTTTTAATTACGCCTTTGAGCCATTCAACCGCGTCGGGATTAGTAAAATCGACCATAGCCGCGGGGAAGGTTGTAATAGTTACGTAGTAGTCCTCGCCGTCCTTATTCTTAACGGTATAGCCCTTTTCGCTCGCTTCTTTATAGAGCGGCTTTTCAACCGCAAGGAAGGGATTGATATAGCCGAGAACCTTAATTCCTCTTTCGCCGAGCTCTTTGATTTTCACGTCAAGCCCGGGGTAAAGCTCCTTATCCCATTCCCAGTTCCAGAAGAGCTGTTTACCTACCGCGGTAACCCGTCTTCCCTCCCAGTCCTGAATCCAGGCGCCGTTTACGGGGATACCGTGATTTACGGCGTTTTCGATTTTGGACATCATAATATCGGTTCCGCCCTGGATACCGAGGATATGACCGTCGTATACCCAGTCGGGAAGCTCGGGCTGACGTCCGATAAGCTCGGTAAGGTTATTCATTACGTCGGCAAAGGTATCGCCGAAGCCGATATAAAACGGAGCGATTTCGTCAGTCTTGATAACGTGACAGCTTTCGTCCTTAAAGTTAAACTCGCTCCTCGCCGTCGTAAGCGAATGGTAAAAGTATTTACGCGAGCTTAAAAAGGTCGGCTGGGCATAATAGGTTTCATACTTATTAAATGCCTGTTTTCTTGTAGTATTCTTAATTCCTACTACCTGTCTTACGAGCTTTTTGGTAACCTGAGCGGCGTTGATATGCTCGGCAACCCAGACGTTGACGTTTTCCCCTCTTAAATTGAATTCGGAGAATATCTCGCCCGAGCCGTAGACGCACTCGTCCTTAAGCGCGGGGAGAGTCAGCCACATTCTGTTAAGCCCCTCAAAGCCGTCAAAGGATATTCTCAGCCTTCTTTTATGCTCGATATCGAGCTGAATATTACCGTAGTTCGTTGTAATCAGCGCGCTTTCGTCGCTGCTTGCAATATCGGTAATTTTCACATAGTATTTCTCGCTGATTTTTTCTTTAATCTTAAACGAGCCGTGACTCATTGAATAGGCGTTTTCGCCCTTTCCTACCATTAACGGAGCAGGCTTATAAGTATCAATCGAATAAACCGTACGCCCGTTTACGGTAATATCAAGCTTTCTTCCGTTGAGCACAAATTTAACCATAGTTTCACCTCTAAATATTTATTATATATAAAAACGTTCCTCATTGTCAATGAGGAACGTATAAAAATCTATATATATTTATAATACTGTATAACTGTAAGATTATTTTAAAAGCGCTACCGCGTGGGCGGAGATTCCCTCTTCCCTTCCCGTAAATCCGAGCTGCTCCTCGGTAGTCGCTTTAACGCTTACGCGTGAAACCTCGATACCGCACGCCGCCGCGATATTTTCACGCATTTTTTCAATATACGGCTTCATCTTCGGCTTCTGCGCAATAAGGGTTGAGTCTATGTTTTCTATCTCATAGCCGAGGCATTTTATACGCTCTGAAACGGCTTCAAGGAGCTTGAGCGAATCCGCGCCCTTCCATTTTTCGTCGGTATCAGGGAACATCCCGCCTATATCGCCGAGGGCGCACGCACCGAGAAGCGCGTCGCTGATTGCGTGAAGAAGAACGTCCGCGTCGCTGTGGCCGAGCAGACCCTTTTCATACGGAATTTCAACTCCGCCGATTATCAGCTTTCGGTTTTGAGTAAGCTTATGTACGTCGTATCCGTGACCTATTCTCATAATTTTTCACTCCTTATAATATTCTCCGCGAGCGCAATATCGTCGGGGGTAGTTATCTTAATATTCGAGTAGCTTCCGCTTACCATTTTAACCTTTTCGCCTAAATATTCAATAAGCTGACAGTCGTCGGTAAAATTCATTTTGTCCTCCTCTGCCTTTTTCATAGCCTTTTTATACAGCTCAAGGCTGAAAACCTGCGGAGTCTGAACGGCGAAAAGCGTTGAACGCTCGGGCGTTTCAATTACAAAGCCGTTCTCATCAATAACCTTAATCGTATCTTTAACGGGCGTACCGACAGCGGCGGCGCCGTACTCCCCGGCGGCTTTAAGGGTACTGAGAATATTCTCTTTTTTAATGAACGGTCTCGCCCCGTCGTGGATTATTATATAATCGGCTTCATCTACGGTTTCAACCGCGTTTTTGACGCTTTCCTGACGGGTTGCGCCTCCGATTACGAAGGTAACCTTTTCATAGTCGAGAAGGCTTATATACGTATCGAGCTCCTCCTCCCTCGCGGTAACGATAATTTCGTCAATTTCTCTGAGAGGAAGAAACGCCTCAACGCTTCTTTCAATTACGGTCTTACCCGAAATTTCAAGAAGCATTTTATTTTTATCGCTTTTCATACGCGTTCCCGAGCCTGCGCCGAGAATAATTGCGGTATTACTCAATTTCCTTTATCTCCTTTAATTCCTCTTCGTTAGGGGTAACGTATTCCGTATTATAATTATCGTATATAACCATACCCGGCTTTGCGCCGTTCGGCTTATGAACGTTTTTTACCGTAGTATAATCAACCGCTACGTTTGACGAGGCGTGAGCCTTTGAGTAAAACGCAGCAAGCATGGCGCCCTGACGAATAAGCCTGTCTGTAAAGGGTTTTACCTTGTCAGACGCTGCGATAACGTGGCTTCCCGCCGCGTCCTTTACGTGGAACCACATATCGTAATTCTTAGCGGTTTTAAGAGTTAGCTCGTCGTTCTGAACGTTATTGCGTCCGACATAAACCGTAAAGCCCTCATCGGAAATAAACTTTCTCGGGGGCAGCTTCTTTTCCCTGCTCTTTTTTATTGAGCGTTTCGAGAGAAAGCCCGCTTTTGAAAGCTCGTCTTTAATAGCTGTAATCTCTCTGTCAGTCTCGGCGCGGGTAAGTTCGTCAATAACGCTTTCAAGGTATACCGCCTCGTCCTCAGCCTGCTTTATAAACGCCTGAAGCTTTTTCTCGGCTACCTGCTTTTTTCGGTATTCCTTATAGTATTTCTGCGCGTTCTGAGACGGCGTAAGAATCGGGTCGACGGGAATTCTTACGGTTTTGTTTTAGGCAAATCGTAAAAGAGAGCGCCCTTTTCAAGAGAGTAAAGATTTGAATTAATAAGGTCGCCGTAGGTTTTAAGCTCCTCCTTACCCTTACATTCCTCAAGCTCGTTCTTTCGGTTAATCGCCTTTCTTACGGCGCGCTCCTGTAGGGTTGTGAGAAGGCGGAAAAGGTCGTTGCTTCTCTGTCTGATTCTTTCAAGTCTTACCTGCTCATAGTAGAAGAAATCAACAAGCTCAGAGCAGGTATCAAAGCGTTTTAATTCGCATAAATCCCCGTACTGCTTAGGTACAAAAAATGTAAAGTCCTTCGGCTTGTCAATGATTACCGCAGTCGGCTCGGGGTTTGAGATTGCGTCTCTCAGCTCATAGAGCCCCATACCGCTTTCAAGCTCTCTTGCCACTATCGGCGATATGCCCTGCAAAACCTCCTGCGCCGCCTTGGATTTTTTAGTATTAAGCGAGGTTATCGCCTTATCTATATCAATTATTTTATCGTTTAAGATATTCATTTTTTTCTGCTGAGGCGGAAGCTCGTAGCGAAGCGTCGGCAATACCTCTCGCACGCTCGATTTACTCTCGTCGATACGCTTAATACATTCTACTATTATCCCCTCTTCGTTTACGAGGATAATATTACTGTGACGTCCCATAATCTCAATAATCAGTTTATAGGTAACGGGGTCGCCGAGCTCGTTAACCGCGTCAAAAACGAGGTTGAGTATACGCTCGAAGCCATCTTGCTCAATCGCTCTGAGCTTCGCGCCCGAGAGAAGCTTTCTTAAAAGCATTGTGAGCATAGGCGGCTGCTTCGGGTTCTCAAAGCGTGATTCGGTAAGATGTATTCTCGCGCTTTCGGCGCGCGCCGAAAGCATAAGCCGTCTTACGCCGCCAAAGGTTCTGAACGTAAGAAGAAGCTCGTCGCGCGATGGCTGATAGATTTTATCAACTCTTGCGCCGAGCAGTTCCTCTTCTATTTCCTTTTTAAGAAGGTGTAAAAATATTCCGTCAAGCATATCTTTATTCCGTCGTCTTTATCGGATTTTCTACGGGCGCCTCAATAAATTCAACGTCCGTAAAGATTTTTTCAAGCTTATTCCTGAGCATTAAAAAGGCTCTGTTTTCGGTCTCGAAATGACCTGCTGAAATTACCGCAAGTCCCTTCTCGCTCGCTTCAAGCATAGGGTGGTATTTCATATCGCCAGTTATAAAGCAATCGGCGTTTTCAAGCGCCTCATACATATATTCCTCGCAGGCTCCTCCGCCTACCGCTACGGTTTCAATCAGTTTATCGGTATCGGTATATCTTATACCCGAAACGCTTAGTTTATCCTCAACGTACTCGGCAAAATCGTCAATGCTCATAGGGCTTTCAAGCTCGCCTGTGACAATAAAAGAGTCGTTAATATGACGGGCGTTTTTAAGCTCTAAAATCTCGGCTAAATTGTCGTTAATACCGCCCCTCGCCATATCGAAATTCGTATGGGCGCACAGGGCTGAAATCCCCGAATTTGCGAGGATATAAACCGCGCTGTCCGATTTTACGTCGCTTATTCCGCCGAAGATAATCGGGTGGTGAGTCAGAACGAGGTCAGCGTTAATATCCCTCGCAAAGGTGCATACCGCCTTAGTTGCGTCAAGCGCCATTACGCATTTTTTTACTTCTTTTCTGAAGTCGCCGACGATATGTCCCGAATTGTCCCACTCCTCCTGAGAATCAAAGGGGGCGAGAGTATTGATATAATCGTATATATTCTTAACTGTTGTCATTGATTTTCTCCTTAATAATGCCTATAAGCGAAGAGTAATCGGCTCCGCTTTTTTCCTTGTTTTTAAGATAGTTTATTAAATGAATAAAATAATCCTTATCGGAAAAGTCCTCTATTTTACCGAGAAAAATATTTATATCGTTTATCTCGGTATTATTACCCGTATAGTATGCGTCAAAAACGCTGTAATGATGGTCTGAATCGGCGGTAATTATATCGTTTTTTATTTCAAAGCCGTTTTCAAAAAGCCATTTTCTCGCAAGCTCGGGATGAGTCATCGGATTAATAACGAGGTGCTTTTTATTAATATAAGCGCACCTTGAAAGGATAGAGGCGATAAGCTCTCCGCCCATACCCGCTATAACCGCGTCGTCAAAATCGTTTTCTTCCAAATTTTCAAAGCCGTCGGAAAGGACGCAGCGTATTTTATCTTCAAAGCCGTACTCCTCAACAAGAGCTATACAGGATTTAAGCGGCTTTTCGTTAATATCGCAGGCAACGGCGCTTTTCACCCTTCCCCGTTCAGTTAAATATACGGGAATAAAGCCGTGGTCGCAGCCGATGTCAGCAAGCCTTGAGCCCTCTCTGACGAGCCCTGCGCAGGCTTTCAACCTTTCGGATAATTTAACCATATAATTTCCAGAATTTAATCCTTTATTTTTCTTACAAAGTATTATACATTATATATTAAATGTTTGCAAGTTTAAAGAAACTGTGATATACTCAAGGCGGTGATATTTATGGATGATAAAAATATTGATAAGTTAAGTGAAAACGAAATCGACCCGAAGCTCCATTTCGACGCGTTTATGGGCGGCGTAAAGGACGGAGGCTTAAGAAGCGTTAATTCGATTTACCTCACGGTATGCTATATAGTTGAAAACATAAACGGAAAGGTTACAAAGGACGTAATTACCAAGGCTATGAGCGAGGGCGGACTCGCTAATTATTTTGAGGTATCCGACGCTGTCGGAAAGCTCATAAAAAGCGGAACGCTGCTTGAAAACGGGGACGGCGCATTAAGTCTTAATAAAAACACGGGCGCCGACATCGAGCTTGTTGAAAAGGATTTGCCCTATACGGTAAGGGAACGCAGCATACGCCTTGTTCAGAAAATAATTGCAAAGGAAAAATACCGCCGCGAGAACGAGGCAAAAATCGTTAAGACTGACAATGGCTATGACGTTATTCTCAACATAAGCGACGGCGATACGGAATATATGAAGCTCAAACTGTTTGCAACAACGATTGAGCAGGCTGAAATGATGAAAGAAAAATTTCTTACAAATCCCGCAAACGTATATGAAGCGGTAATTTCGGGAATATTCAGCAACGAGGAATAGGTGGTAATATGAAAACAACGGCAAGAATTATATCAGTTATATTAGCGGCGGTTACGGTATTCTGCGCACTTCCGATTACCGCGCTCGCAGGCGATACGCCTACTCTTACGGTATCGGAAAAAGGGCTTGACTACGCCGAAATTACCTGGAATATTGATAATATCGGGGATTACGGCGAAATCAAAATGGAAAAAAGCCTTGATAACAGCTCGTGGACTAATTTCACCGATTTTACTCAGTACTATGAGAGCGCCGAAATAAAGCTTCAATCAAGGGAAGCGGCTTATTACAGAATTCAGCTTTACAATTATGACCTCGGCGTTTACTCTCAGCCTTCAAATTCGGTTTTAATCTATCCCGAGCTCAGCGACGTTCTTAAGGATTATAACTGCTACTACTCGGCTTCCCCCGATAAGGCGATACTTTATTTTGCTATCAGCAAATACGATATTAACGAGATTGACGGATTTAAGATTTACTCCTCGGTTAACGGCGGAAGCTTTAACTACGTTAAAGGCGTAGCGGCTAAAAACTATTCAAAGGCTGAGGATTATCAGTATCTTTATAAGGTTCCCGTTACGGCTCCTTCAAAATACGGCTATCTTGTGAGATTCAAAATTTATCCCTACTTTGTAAGCGGAGGAAAAACTTATCAGTACAACGGAATGAGTACCGTTGACGCTACGTATGTAAGCGACAGCCTCGTTACCGTTGTAACGAAAAAGGACAAGGTCGTATTAAAACTCAAAAAGCTCGGAAGCGCCAGGTATAAGATTCAGTACAGACCGTTTAACATAGCTAAACAGAAAAACGGAAAAACAAAAACCGTATATACAACCAAAACAAAATATGTTATTAAGAATAAATCAAAAACAACGGCGCTGACTTTTGATATTACGCCCTGCTGGGGCTCGTATCAGGGCGAAACGCTCTGGGACCTTTCAAGCCACGAGGGAATGGCGCTTTTATCGGGCTCGCCTAAGGTAAAGGTAAATAAAATTAACGTAATTAACGTCAAGGGTAAAAAGGCGAAAACCGAATGGACCGAAACCCTTACGGCAAGCGATAAGAAGATTATCAAAGACTTTTTCTACGACAAGTACAAGGGAAAGAATCCGTCCCGTGCCGAAATGGTAAGATACGCATTTAACTGGATTCACCGTAAGGTTAAATATGATTATAAATATAAATACGGTAATCTTCCCTATACCAAGGCAATCTTCCTTAAGAAAAAGGGACAGTGTCTTCAGTATAACGGCGCTATGGCTAAGGTTTTAGCTTATCTCGGATATGAATCAAGAATAATCCACGGTACGAGACGCGGTAATATTCAGCATTTCTGGTGCGAGGTTAAGCTCGGCGGAAGATGGTATCTTGTTGAAACGGGAAACGAAAACAAGAACGGCGACTGGCAGCATTTCGTAGTTCTCTACCGCGACGGCAGAGGCTACATAAAATTCAAAAAAGACGCAAAAGATTAAAAAATTCCCTTCCTTTAACTTTCATTTAAGGTTTTGCAGTTATAGTTTAGTCAAGCTAAGAGCTTAGCAGAACATTTCAGCACAACAGTAATGAAACGAAAGGAAGGATTTTTTTATGAAAAGAAGTATTAAAAACATTATTATGACGGGTATGGCGATAGTTATGATAGGAACAAGCGCCATTACCTGCAGCTACGCGGGTATGCAGAGTAGATGCAATACGGCGCCGCCCGCCTTTTCTCAGCAGGAAAACGGAAAGCAGCAGTTTATGCCTTCTCAGGGCGGAATGCAAAACGGCAACGGCAGTAATAATCAGCAGCCGCCCGAGATGAACGGAAAGAGCGGCGACAGCAACAGTCAGCAGCCGCCCGAAATGAACGGAAAGAGCGGCGACAGCAACAGTCAGCAGCCGCCCGAAATGAACGGAAACAACAGCGACAGCAACAGTCAGCAGCCGCCCGAGATGAACGGAAACAACAGCGACAGCAACAGCCAGCAGCCGCCCGAAATGAACGGAAACAATAGCGACAGCAAAGATTCTCAAAGTGACAGCAAGAGCAGTAACACCGCTCTTGAAACCCCTGCAGAAACAACGCAGACGTCTCTGGATACAACCGAAGCAAAGGCTGCGCCCGTAATGAAGAATAACAGTAACGCGCTTGCGGCTTTATGCTATATCTTCTT
>CAMVRG010000055.1 GCA_947169815.1 uncultured Clostridia bacterium
CGAGTCCGCCGATATTGGTAGGCATCGTTATCATCGGCCACGCCGTTGATTCCTCGGCTATCATCATAATATTGGGATGCTCTTTGAATATAGCGCGGTTAAGCATCTGGAAAAACTCAACTGCCTCAAGGTTTTCGCGTCCGCCGTATTTATTAGGTACCCATTCGCCGTCCTTGCGCGCGTAATCGAGGTAGAGCATTGAGGCTACCGCGTCGACGCGTATTCCGTCGAAATGATACTTTTCAATCCAGAACATCGCCGAGGAAATCAAAAAGCACTGAACCTCTTTTTTAGAGTAGTCGAATACTCTCGTTCCCCATTCCTTGTGCTCGCCCTTTCTCGGGTCGCTGTATTCGTAGCAGCACGAGCCGTCGAATTCATAAAGTCCGTGGGCGTCCTTCGGGAAATGAGCGGGCACCCAGTCAAGAATAACGCCGATTCCCGCCGCGTGGCACTTATCTATAAAGTACATTAAATCCTCGGGTACGCCGTAGCGCGAGGTGGCGGCGAAATATCCCGTTACCTGGTATCCCCACGAGCCGTCGAAGGGATACTCCATAATCGGCATCATCTCGATATGGGTATATCCCATATCCTTAACGTAGGGAACGAGCTCGTCAGCCATTTCGCGGTATGTAAGGAAATTACCGTCGTCGTGGCGCTTCCACGAGCCGAAATGAATTTCGTAGATATTTACGGGCTTTTCAAGTACGGAGCCCTTATTATTATCGTTGAGCCATTTCTTATCCTTCCACTTATAGTCGGAAAGCTCGTAGACCTTCGAGCCCGTAGCGGGACGGGTTTCCTGATGAACGGCGTAGGGGTCAGCCTTCATTCTGACTTCGCCCTTCTTCGTAGTAATTGCGTATTTATAGCAATCATAGATATTTACGTTATCAATAATTGCCTCCCATATTCCGTCGGCTATGGGGAAGCATCTGTGCGCCTCCTGATTCCACGAATTGAAATCGCCGACTACGCTGACAGCCTCGGCTTCGGGAGCCCACACCCTGAAGGCATAAGTTCCTTCTTTAATCTTATGAACGCCGAAGAAGTCATATGCCTTATAATTCGTTCCGTCATGAAAAAGATATACAGGAAGCTGATATTCCTCTTTTATTACATCCATACGGTTTCTCCTACATCTTTAATTGTAAAAATATATACTAATATAAATACATAATAACATCTATGCACTGTGAAATCAAGGGGCATTTGGTTATTTTGTTACAAGATTTTTTGAATTTTTTATGAAAATTGTGCGTTTTGTTACAAAAAGATAAATGTGAAAAACGCCTGATATTTGTGAAAAAAGCAGAAATTTGTATTTATCGTATTTTTTTATTGTTACTGCTCTTTTTATATGGTATAATACAAAATCGTTAAAAGGAAATTAAGCAGAGCAAAACGAATCCGAATCGCTAAAAACGCAGTATTTAAGCGAACTTTGCCGTTTTCGTTCTTGCTTTGCGTCAGCAAAGCTTCGACCTCAAAAGCCAAATTTCATCCTAACTCCAAGCGTTTTTAGTGCTTTGCAGTTTAAAATGAGCAGATTTGGTTTAGGTCAAGGCAATAAACACAGGAATACTTTATGTATTCCGAGTATTATTAACGCAGAGATAAGGCAAATCCGCCATTTTAAACCGTGTTCGGATTCGTTTTGCTCTGCTTAAAGGCGGACAAAACTATGAAATTTACTAAAATGCACGGCTGCGGAAATGATTACGTGTATTTTGACTGTACCGAAACTGAAATAGCCGACGAAAGCGCGGCGGCGAAAGCGCTTTCCGACAGGCATTTCGGAATAGGCGGCGACGGAATAATTATTATCAAAAAGGGTAAGAAAGCCGAATTTGAAATGGTTATGTATAACGCCGACGGCTCGCGCGGGGCTATGTGCGGAAACGGAATACGCTGCGTTGCGAAGTACGTTTACGATAAGGGGCTTACGGATAAGACGAATATTTCTATCGAGTCAATGGGCGCGGTAAAGTATATAGACGTAAGCGTTAAAGACGGTAAGGTTGAGAGCGCAAGGGTTGATATGGGCGCGCCGATTTTAAGCGCTAAGGATATCCCCGTAATATGCGAAGGGGAAAGGGCTATTAACGTACCGATTACCGTCGACGGTAAAGAGTATAAAATGACCTGCGTATCTATGGGAAATCCCCACGCGGTAGTTTTTATTGAGAATTCTCCGAAGGAATTCCCGCTTGAAAAAATCGGACCGCTTTTTGAAAACAACGCCGTATTTCCCGACAGAACGAATACCGAATTCATTAAGATTATTGACAGAAAAAATCTTGAAATGAGAGTCTGGGAGCGCGGCTCGGGCGAAACTCTCGCCTGCGGTACGGGCGCGTGCGCAAGCGCCGTTGCGGCTATACTTAACGGCTATGCCGATAACGACGTTACCGTTCACCTTCTCGGCGGCGACCTTGAAATTAGCTGGTCGGGCAAAGAGGGCGACAGCGTGTTTATGACGGGTCCCGCAACGACGGTATTCGAGGGCGAAATTGATTTGGAAACTAAGTAATTATACTTTGGGAGGTTTTTATATGAAAAAGACAGTTCAGCTTTATGAGGGCAAGGCTAAGAAGGTATGGGCAACCGAGGACGAGAATACCGTTATCGTTGACTATAAGGACGACGCTACCGCCTTCAACGGAGAGAAAAAGGGAACAATCGCAGGAAAGGGCGTTGTCAATAACAAGATGAGCAACTACCTTATGCAGCTTCTTGAAAAGGAGGGCGTTCCTACTCATTTTATCGAAGAGCTTTCAGACAGAGAAACTGCCGTTAAGAAGGTTTCAATCGTACCGCTTGAGGTTATTATCCGTAACCGCGCCGCGGGCTCAATCTGTAAGAGACTCGGTCTCAAAGAGGGTATGGATTTCGTATGTCCGTCGATTGAATTCTCATATAAAGACGACGACCTCGGCGACCCGCTTATTTCAGAATATCACGCAATTTCCTGCGGCTTCGCTACAAGAGAAGAGGTTGATACGATTACTAAGTACGCCTTTAAGGTAAACGAGGTATTAAAGGCTTATTTTGCAAAAATCGGCGTTGAGCTTATAGACTTCAAGCTCGAATTCGGAAAGACGGCTGACGGAACTATCGTTCTCGCCGACGAAATCAGCCCCGACACCTGCCGTTTCTGGGATATCGAGACTCACGAAAAGCTCGATAAGGACCGCTTCAGACGCGATATGGGCGGCGTTGAAGAGGCGTACGCAGAAATGATGAAGAGAGTAGGTCTTGACTAATGGCTAACGACAGATATAACTCTCCCTTCTCCGCAAGATATGCGAGCAGGGAAATGCAGTATATTTATTCTCCCGATTTTAAATTCAAAACGTGGAGAAAGCTCTGGATAGCGCTTGCCGAGGCTGAAAACGAGCTCGGGCTCAACGTTACGAAGGAGCAGATTGATGAGCTTAAGGCGCACGCCGAGGATATTAACTATGAGGTAGCTCAGGAATATGAAAAGAAATTCCGCCATGACGTTATGAGCCACGTTCACGCCTACGGCGAGCAGTGTCCGAACGCGAAGGGAATTATCCACCTCGGCGCAACCTCCTGTTACGTCGGCGACAATACCGACGTAATCACTATGCGCGAGGCGCTTTATCTCGTTAAGAAAAAGCTCGTAAATGCGATTGCCTCAATAGCAAAATTCGCCGACGAGTATAAGGCTATGCCCTGTCTCGGCTTTACCCATTTTCAGCCAGCTCAGCCTACTACCGTAGGTAAAAGAGCAACGCTCTGGCTTATGGATTTAGTCCTTGATTATCAGGAGATTGAGCACGTTATTGATACTCTTATGCTTCTCGGTTCGAAGGGTACTACGGGTACTCAGGCTTCCTTCCTTGAGCTCTTCGACGGCGACCACGAAAAATGCAAGGAGCTTGACAGAAAAATTGCGGAGAAAATGGGCTTTAAGTCCTGCTTCCCCGTAAGCGGACAGACCTATGCGAGAAAGCTCGATACTATCGTGGTAAACGCTCTCGCCCTTATAGCCCAGAGCGCCTGCAAGTTCTCTAACGATTTAAGACTCCTTCAGAATCTTAAAGAGATTGAAGAGCCCTTTGAAAAAAATCAGATAGGCTCTTCGGCTATGGCGTATAAGCGTAATCCTATGAGAAGCGAGAGAATTGCCTCGCTTTCAAGATACGTTATGATTGACGCGCTCAATCCCGCGTGGACCGCGTCGGCTCAGTGGTTTGAGAGAACGCTTGACGACAGCGCGAATAAGAGAGTTTCCGTTGCCGAGGCGTTCCTCGCAATCGACGGAATTCTCGACCTCCTTATTAACGTTACAAGCGGACTCGTTGTTTATCCTAAGGTAATCGAGGCAAGGCTTATGAGTGAGCTTCCGTTCATGGCAACCGAGAATATTATGATGGATGCCGTAAAGAAGGGCGGAGACCGTCAGGAGCTCCACGAAAAAATCCGTCAGCACTCTATGGCTGCGGGCGCGGTAGTTAAGGTTGAGGGCGGACAAAACGACCTCGTTGAGCGAATCGCCGCCGACCCCGCGTTTATGACGACGAAGGAGGAAATCCTTTCTATTCTCAAGCCCGAAAACTTTGTGGGCAGAGCGCCCGAGCAGACGGCTGATTTTCTTAACGAAGTCATTAAACCGATACTCGACGAAAATAAAGACCTCCTCGGTGTAAATGTTGAAATAAACGTATAAAAAAAGAAGGTTGACGTATAGTCAACCTTTTTTATAACTTTCCGAGCAGTTTGTAGAGAAGGGTGTAGAGCGTTTTCGCCTCGTCGCCCGTGAGGTTTACGCACTGTCCCATTTTAACGGGAACCTCAACCGCGTCCCCTCTTAGCTTCTCGCCCTTTTCGGTTATCGTAACGATAAGATTTCTCTCATCCGCCTTTGAGCGCTCGCGCTTGATGTAGCCCTTGTTTTCAAGCTTTTTGAGAAGGGGAGTGAGCGTTCCCGAATCGAGATAAAGACTCTCCCCGAGCTCCTTGACGTTAATCTTCTTTTTTTCCCACATTACCATCATGGTAATATACTGAGTATAGGTTAAATCGAGCTTATCGAGAAACGGCTTATAGCGCTTTACTACCTCTTTTGAACAGGCGTAAAGCGGAAAGCAGAGCTGATTTTCAAGCTTAAGCGGATTGTATAATTCGTCAGACATAGTATCCCTCTTTTCATTTAAGCAATTTTATTGTACACAATTAAATCGCGTTTGTCAATATTAAAAGTTTTGAGTTTTCAGTGTTGAGTGTTGAGTTGTCGGGCGAGCTTTGCTCGCGCTCATTATAATGCCGTGCGCAGCACCAACAAACTGAAAACTGAACTCTCAAAACTAAAAAAACACGGCGCCGCCGTGTTTTTTATCTATATGCTTTTTACAATTTTTACGGTATTTCCGTCCTTTATATAAACCCTCGGAACGCGCTCGGCTATTCGGCAGGGAAGCTCGTAGTTGAAGGAATACGCAGCCTCGCTGACCTCCTCCATTGTGAGCTCGCCGTCGCCCTGCCTTCCTACGAGAACGACCTCGCTTTCGACCTCAACGCCCTCAATATCGGTAACGTCAATCATAAACTGGTCCATACATACTCTTCCGATTATCCTTGCGTATTTGCCGTTTACAAGGACTTTCCCGATATTTGAAAGACAGCGCGGATAACCGTCAGCATAGCCTACGGGAACCGTCGCAACAACCGTTTCCTTTTTGGTAGTATACGTTCCGCCGTAAGAAATCTCGCGCCCTGCGGGCAAGGTCTTGACGTGCGAAACACTCGCCCTCCAGCTCATAACGGGCTTAATTGACAAAAGACATTTATCAACCTCGTGAGAGGGGTAGAGCCCGTAGGTTATTATTCCCATTCTGCACATATCAAAGCTCTTGGTAAAATTCATTATTCCCGCGCTGTTATTGATATGCTTAATCGGGATAGTGATTCCTCTTTCTTCAAGCATTTCAATAAAATCGGAAAACCGCTTCTGCTGTGCGAGCGCCTTAGTTAAATCGCTCTCGTCAGCCGTCGCAAAATGAGAGAATATACCCTCAGCCTCAATGTTTTCAAGCTCTGTAATTTCTTTGCATATATCCGCGGTTTTTTCGCTTATCTGAAAGCCTATGCGGCTCATTCCCGTGTCAACGCAGAAATGGAAGGAAACTGTTTTGTTCTGCTTTTTCGCCTCGGCTGAAAGCGCCTTAGCGTCGGAAAGAGAAAATATGGGAATTCTTATTCCGTTTTTTACTACGGCTTCGTATTCCTCGGGCGAAACGTAGCCGAGAACGAGAAGCGGAGTTTTAATTCCCGCCCTTATCAGCTCGAGCGCCTCGTCAACACAGGCGACGCCGAAAAAGTCGCATTTACCTTCAAGAAAGCGCCCGATTTCAACCGCTCCGTGACCGTAGGCGTTAGCCTTGATTACGCCGAGGAGCTTAACCCCGTCGGGCAGTCTTTCCTTCGTATTATTAACGTTGTATTCAAGCGCGTCAAGGTCGATTTGCGCGTGAGTTCTGAAATACATATTCCATCCTCCGTCGGAGTTATTAATAACATTATATATTATTTAACGAAAAATTCAAGTCGTTGATTGTAAAAGCCGTATTATTATGATATAATACTACTATTAATACTATGAGGTAATATATATGAAATTACTTGTTATAGACGGAAACAGTATAGTTAACCGCGCGTATTACGGAATTAAGCTTCTTACAACGAAAAACGGCGACTATACTAACGCGATATACGGCTTTCTTAATATTCTTCTCAAGCTCAGGGATATGAGCAAGCCCGACGCGGTTGCAATAGCCTTTGACGTTCACGCCCCGACCTTCAGGCATAAGATGTACGACGAATACAAGGCGGGACGTCACGCTATGCCCGACGAATTAAGACAGCAGATGCCCGTGCTTAAAAATCTTCTCGCGCTTCTCGGTTATAAATGCGTTGAGTGCGAGGGCTGGGAGGCTGACGATATTCTCGGAACGCTTGCCGACGAGTGCAGAAAAAACGGCGACGAGTGCTTTATCGCTACGGGCGACCGCGACTCCTTACAGCTCGCCCACGGCGGCGTCAAGGTTCTTCTTGCGAGAACAAAAATGGGACAGGCGGTAACCGATATTTACGACGAAAACGCGGTAATGGAGGAATACGGCGTAACGCCCGCCCAGCTTATTCAGGTAAAGGCGCTTCAGGGCGACTCGTCGGATAATATCCCGGGCGTTCAGGGAATAGGCCCTAAAACCGCGCTCTCGCTTATTGCAAAATACAAAAGCGTTGACAATATCTACGCCGACCTTGACGCGCTCGACGTTACGAAGGGCGTAAGAGCAAAGCTTGAAAACGATAAGGATAAGGCGTATCTTTCGCTGAAGCTCGGCGAAATAGTAACCGACGCGCCCGTTGAAAGAGATATCAACGCCTATAAAATCGCACCGCCCGACAGTAAGGCGGCGGCTGAATTCTCGCGCCTTGAGCTGTATTCGCTTATGAATAAATTTGAGCTTAACGCTAACGACGCGGTAGTCGAAGCAGCTGAGTCGAAACCGCGCGAGCTGAGCTTTACCGCCTGCGAGGATTATAAGGCGCTCATTGAAAGGCTCGGCGGCGAGGCGTACGTCTATCCCGTAGTAGTTGATAACGAGATTACGGATTTATACTTTTCTCTCGGCGACGAGGTTGTAGGCGTTGCGCAGGAGTCGGCTTTTTATACCGAATTTATTAAAGAATTCTTTGAAAACGGGGAAATTAAAAAGTACGCCTATTATTCAAAATATCTCCACCGCCTTGCGGCGCAGACGGGAATTGAATGTAAGAATGTATGCGGCGATTTGCTGATTTCCGCCTACCTCTTAAAGCCGTCGGATACGAAATACGATATTGAGCATCTCTGTATGGAATACGGCGTTATCCTTCCTGAATACGATAACCCCCTCGGCGGAGAGGATAAAAACGTAGCGCTTGCGAGCGTGCTTAACCCCCTCTTTGAAAAGACGGATTTACTCCTCGACGAGGCAAATCAGAAAAAGCTGTTAAATGAAATCGAGCTTCCGCTTTCAAGAGTTCTTGCAAGAATGGAAACCGAGGGCTTTTCCTGCGACAGAGAGGGAATAGAAGAATTCGGCAAAAAGCTCTCGGTAAGAATTGACGAGCTTACCTCGCTTATTTACGGCGAGATAGGCTATGAATTCAATATCAATTCGCCAAAGCAGCTCGGCGTTGCGCTTTTTGAGGACTTGAAACTCCCGTGTAAGAAGAAAACGAAAACGGGCTATTCTACTAACGCCGAGGTTCTTGAGGGACTTATTAACGAGCACGCCGTAATTGGCTATATTCTTGAATACAGAACGCTTACAAAGTTGAAATCCACCTACTGCGACGGGCTTATTAAGGTTATCGGCGAGGACGGAAGAATTCACACCTTCTTTAATCAGGTTGAGGCGAGAACGGGCAGACTGAGTTCAACCGAGCCGAATTTACAGAATATCCCGATACGAACCGAGCTCGGCCGCGAAATGCGTAAGTTCTTTACCGCTAAGGACGGCTGCCTTCTCGTTGACGCGGACTACTCGCAGATTGAGCTTCGCGTTCTCGCGGACCTTGCAAACGACGAAAATATGATTAACGCGTTTAATAACGGCGAGGATATTCACTCGATTACCGCATCTCAGGTTTTCGGTATGCCGCTTGAATTCGTAACTAAGGAAATGCGCTCGCGCGCGAAGGCGGTTAACTTCGGTATCGTTTACGGAATAGGCGCCTTTTCGCTCGCTAAGGATATAGGCGTATCGCGTAAAGAGGCTCAGGAATATATTAATAATTATCTCGCCCATTACAGCGGCGTTAAAGGATATATGACTCATATGATAGAACTTGCAAAGGAAAAGGGCTACAGTGAAACCCTCTTTAACCGCAGGCGCTATCTTCCCGAGCTTAACTCGTCAAATCATATGCTGCGCGCCTTCGGTGAAAGAGTCGCGCGCAATATGCCTATTCAGGGCACGGCGGCGGATATAATAAAAATCGCTATGGTTAAGGTCGATAAGCGCCTTACCGACGAAAATATGAAAGCCCGCCTTATTCTTCAGGTACACGACGAGCTTATAGTCGAGGCTCCCGAAAGCGAGGCAAAGAGGGCGCTCGAAATCGTAACCGAGGAAATGGAAAGCGCCTGTAAGATGAAGGTTCTTTTAAGAGCGGACGGAGCTATAGGGCGCACGTGGTTTGAAGCGCATTAAAAATCGCGTCTTTTTCCGTTTTACTGCGTTATACGGAAAATCCGACTCGGTTACATACACAAAGTATGCGCCCTTCGTCGGATTTCCCTAAGCCTTGTAAAACGAAAAAATCCGCTGATTATAAAATAACAGTTTAACTATGAAACTTGAAATAAAAAAGGCGACCTTGATTGACGCCGCCGAGCTTGTGAAAATTGAAAACGCGTGCTTTTCGACTCCGTGGAGCGAGAGCAGTATAAGGGAATCGCTTGAAAATGAGAATTCTCATTTTTATCTTGCCCTTGCCGACGGTAAGACGGCGGGGTATATCGGCGTACAGATTTTCAGCAAAGAGGGCTATTTTACCAATACCGCCGTTCTTCCCGAATACAGACGGCGGGGAATTGCGAGGGCGCTTATTGAAAGGGCGCTTGAAAACGAAATGGAATTTCTTACCCTTGAGGTGAGGGAGGGCAACGCCCCTGCAATAAGCCTTTATGAATCCCTCGGCTTTGAAAGGGTCGGGGAGCGCCCCCGATTTTACAGAGAGCCCGAAGAAAACGCAATACTTATGACAAAATACTTATAAGGAATACTATGAAAATACTCGGAATTGAAAGCTCGTGCGACGAGACCGCCGCTGCGGTAGTCGAAAACGGGCGAAAGGTTTTATCAAATATTATAGCGACCTCGCTTGAGGAGCATAAACTCTACGGCGGGGTTGTACCCGAAATCGCCTCGCGCCGCCACGCCGAAAGCATAAGCGGCGTAGTTGAAGAGGCGTTAAAGAGCGCGGGGTGTACGGTTGACGAAATAGACGCAGTTGCCGTAACCTATGCGCCCGGGCTTATCGGCTCGCTTTTAGTAGGCGTAAATTTTGCTAAATCGCTTGCCCTTGCCGCCGATAAGCCGCTTATCCCCGTGCATCATTTAAGAGGTCATATAGCCTCGAATTATCTCACGGGCGCTATTGAGCCGCCGTTTCTCTGTCTTGTAGTGAGCGGAGGCCATTCGCATATTGTTGCGGTTAAATCGTATACCGAGGTTGAGATTATCGGAAGAACGCGCGACGACGCCGCGGGCGAGGCGCTCGACAAGGCGGGAAGAACGCTCGGTCTGCCTTACCCCGGGGGAGTAAGCATTGATAAAATCTCATTTGAGGGGAACGATACCGCCTTTGAGTTTCCGCACCCGAAATTCGCGGACTCAGAATACGACTATTCCTTCAGCGGACTTAAAACAAAGGTTATAAACTACGTTCATAACGCAGAGCAGAAGGGCGAAAGCGTTAACGTCCCCGACCTCTCGGCTTCGTTTCAGAAGGCGGTGGTTGACTGCCTTCTGATTAATTTTGAAAAGGCGGCTGAGGATTTCGGCTATAAAAAACTCGTTCTCGCGGGAGGCGTTTCGGCTAACTCAAGGCTGAGAAAAGAGACGGAAAAAATCTGCAAAAAGCACGGCTGGGAGCTTACCGTTCCCGAGCCTGAATACTGCGGCGATAACGCGGCTATGATTGCCTCTCAGGGCTACTACGAATTCCTTAGCGGAGTCCGCGCAGACGAAAGCCTTAACGCCTACGCTACAATGCCGATTGATAAATCTTATCATATTTGATAAAAAATTAACAATCGCGCGTACGATTATGTAACAATTTAATGAAATAATATTATAGCTATTGAAATTGCCGAGGATTTTTATTATAATTATAGTGATATAAAAGGTAAATTTATTTATCAGTATTTTATAAAAGGAGATTTTTATATGGAGACTAAGTACACAAAAAATCCCACCCTCCTTGCCTGGCTTGACGAAAAAATTGATTTCTTAAAGCCTGCAAAGATTGTATGGATTGACGGCTCGCAGGAGCAGATTGAAGCCCTCAGAGCCGAGGCTTGCTCAACGGGCGAGATGTATAAGCTGAACGAAGAGCTTCTTCCCGACTGTTATCTTCACAGAACTGCGGTTAACGACGTAGCCCGCGTTGAGGCGCGCACCCTTATCTGTACTTCTAAAGAGGAGGACGCAGGCCCGACTAACCACTGGATGGACCCCGCCGAGTGCCATAAGATGCTCGACGAGATTTCAAAGGGCGCCTATGAGGGAAGAACTATGTATATTATCCCTTATTCAATGGGCCCCGTAGGCTCAAAGTTTTCTAAAATCGGAATTGAGATTACC
>CAMVRG010000056.1 GCA_947169815.1 uncultured Clostridia bacterium
AACAGTTAAAGGTGCCGAGGATGAGCTTACAAACGAAAATGACCGTGTAAGAGTATTCATTCTCGCAACAGACGAGGAACTTATGATTGCTCAGGACACTAAAGAAATTGTCAGCAAATTATAATTCTATATAAATATTACTGAAAAGGAGGAGAGTAGCATGCCTGAAATTAAGTACGAAATCACAGAGCATCTCGGCGTTATCAGCGAAACTGCAAGAGGCTGGACAAGAGAGGTTAATATGATTTCCTGGAACGGTCGTGAGCCTAAGGTCGATATCAGAGACTGGTCGCCTGAGCACGACAAGATGAGCAAGGGATTAACCTTTACAAAGGAAGAACTTGACGAGCTTGCAAAGATTATTTCAAAACTCTGATAATGTGAGGAAACGCTGCGATATATTTATCGCAGCGTTTGTCACGCTTTTTACTAAATAAATAACTCTCATACGAGGTAGATATATATGGAATGGACATCACTTAATGAACTGAGAGAAAAGTATCTCAGCTTTTTTGAAAGCAAGGGCCATTTAAGGCTGCCGAGCTTTTCTCTCGTGCCTGACGGAGATAAGAGCCTTCTTCTGATAAATTCGGGAATGGCTCCTATGAAAAAATACTTTACGGGCGAGGTTACTCCTCCGAGAAAAAGAGTAACGACCTGTCAGAAATGTATCCGTACTCCCGATATTGAGGAGGTCGGTAAAACCGACAGACACGGTACGTTTTTTGAAATGCTCGGTAATTTCTCCTTCGGCGATTATTTTAAGAAGGAAGCTACCGCCTGGGCGTGGGAATTCTGTACAGAGGTACTCGATATGCCCAAGGATAAACTTTACGTTACAATTTATGAAAACGACGACGAGGCTTTTGAAATCTGGACTAAGCAAAACGGAGTAGACCCCTCTCATATCGTCAGACTCGGCAAGGCTGATAATTTCTGGGAGCACGGCTCAGGTCCCTGCGGTCCCTGTTCCGAGATTTACTTTGACCGCGGCGAAAAGTACGGCTGCGGCTCTCCCGACTGCGCGCCCGGCTGCGAGTGCGACCGCTTTACCGAGTTCTGGAACAACGTATTTACTCAGTTTGATAACGACGGTAACAATAACTATACTCCTCTTGACCACCCGAATATTGATACGGGTATGGGCCTTGAGCGTCTTGCCTGTATTATGCAGGGCGTAGATAATATCTTCGAGGTTGATACCGTTCAGAATATTATGAATAAAATCGCCGAAATTGCAGGCGTTAAATATCACGACGACAAGAAACAGGATATATCGCTTCGCGTTATTACCGACCACGTCCGCTCGTCAACCTTTATGATAGGCGACGGCGTTATACCGTCGAATAACGGACGCGGATATGTTTTAAGACGTCTTATAAGACGCGCGTGCAGACACGGAAGACTTCTCGGCGTTAACGAACCCTTCCTTTATAAGGTATGCGATACGGTTATCGCTGAAAACGCTGCGGCTTATCCCGAGCTTGGCGACAAGGCTGAGCTTATCAAGAGGGTTCTTCTCTCCGAAGAAGAGAGCTTCGGCAAGACTATCGACGCGGGGCTTGCACTTCTTGACGAGTATATTGAAAAAACCGAGGGAACGGTATTCAGCGGCGAGGACGCATTTAAGCTTAACGATACCTTCGGCTTCCCGATTGATTTAACTAAGGATATCCTTGAAGAAAGAGGACTTACCGTTGACGAGGATAAGTTCAACGAGCTTCTTGATAATCAGAAGAAAACCGCCCGCGCTGCCCGTAAGGACGCAGGCGCTGACGCGTGGAAGGACAGCAGCGTTAAGATTGACGCTGACGCTACGGAATTTAAAGGATATACCGATTTCACAGCCGAGGCGAAGGTACTTGCTATAATCAATACCGACGGCGAGAGCGCCGATATGCTCGGCGCGGGCGAAAAGGGCGCGGTAATCCTTGATAAAACTCCGTTTTACGCTCTCAGCGGCGGTCAGGTAGGCGACAGCGGCTTTATATCTGACGGCGACAATAAGTTTTACGTAGACGATACTACGAAGAATGCCGACGGAATATATATTCACAGCGGCGAGGTTAAAAGCGGCGTTATTTCCGTAGGCGATACGGTAAGCGCTGAGATTGACTCCGTAAGACGAAGAAGCATTATGAGAAACCATACGGCGGCTCATCTTCTTCAGAACGCTCTGAGAAAGGAACTCGGAACTCACGTTGAACAGGCGGGACAGCTTGTTGACGAGAACGTATGCCGTTTTGACTTTACTCATTTTAACGCGCTTACGCCTGACGAGATTAAGAAAATCGAGGAGGACGTAAACGGCGTTATCCTTTCCGCTATTCCCGTAACTATGCAGGAAATGGCTATTGAGGACGCTAAAAAGATGGGCGCTATGATGCTCTTCGGCGAAAAGTACGGCGACGTTGTAAGAGTCGTTACTGCAGGGGATTCGGTAGAATTCTGCGGCGATACTCACGCTTCAAATTCGGGCGAGCTCGGTCTTTTCAAAATAATCAGCGAGGCTTCCGTTGCAAGCGGAGTAAGAAGAATTACTGCCGTTACGGGTACTAACGCGTATAATCTTCTCTGTGACAATACAGACGTTATTAAATCACTCGCTTCTAAGCTCAAGGGCGCTGAAGGCGAGATTGAAAATAAGGTTGACGCTCTTATAAGTGAAAACAAGGAGGCTGCAAAGAAAATCAGCTCTCTTGAAGCTGAAATCACAAAGCTTAAGAGCGCCGATATGTTCTCCTCGCCCGTTGTAATTGACGGAATTGAGGTCTTTACCGCTAAGCTTGAGGGAGCCGCTCCCGACGCTCTTCGTACAATGGGCGACGACGTTAAGGCGAATAACGATAACGCGGTTGCAGTTATAGCAGGCGTTAACGGCGAAAAGGCTTCAATAGTTGCTGTCTGCGGAAAGAACGCCGTAGCAAAGGGCGTTAAGGCGGGCGACGTTGTACGTGAGGTTGCAAAGCTTGCAGGCGGCGGAGGCGGCGGACGTCCCGATTCGGCTATGGCGGGCGCCAAGGATTTATCCAAGCTCGACGAAGCCGTTGCAGCAACCGTTTCAATCGTTGAAAACATTTTGAAATAATGAGGTGTAATTATGTGCGTATTCTGTGAAATAGCAAAGGGCAATATTCCGAGCACAAAGGTCTATGAGGACGATACGATTATGGCGTTTAAGGACCTGAATCCTCAGGCTCCCGTTCACGTTCTCGTAATCCCGAAGGAGCATATAGCTTCCGCTAATGAGGTTAATGACGAAAACAGTAAATATGTATCTCATATATTTGAAAAAATCCCCGAGATTGCAAAATCACAGGGAATAGACTCATACAGAATTATTAATAACTGCGGCGAGGACGCGGGACAGACGGTCAAGCACCTTCATTTCCATATCCTCGGCGGCGTTAAAATGGAAGAGGGGTTAATCTGATGATAAACGATGGAATGAAAAGAAAGGATAAGGAATTTTACGAGCTTCATATCGCGGGTCTTACAAGACAGCTTCAGAAGTTCGCCGTATCCGATAATCTCGATATAGCCGCTTTTATTCTTTTCGGCGACGTAGAGCTTGCTATACGCTGCGCTGAGGAGCTTCTCAAGAAGGTTCCCGAGTTTGATTATATCGTAACTCCCGAGGCTAAGTCTATTCCTCTTGCCTATGAAATGAGCCGACAGAGCGGTAAAAAATATATCGTTGCGCGCAAGGGCGTAAAGGTATATATGGATAATCCCGAAAAGGTAGAGGTTACCTCTATTACTACCAAGAAGGTTCAGACTCTCTATCTCGGTCACGAGGACGGAGACCTGCTTACGGGTAAAAGAGTTCTCGTTGTTGACGACGTTATATCGACGGGCGAAAGCCTTAAGGCTACTCAGCTTCTTGTTGAGCGCTTCGGCGGTAATATCGTCGCTTCCTGTGCTCCTCTTGCCGAGGGCGACGCAGCCTCGAGAGACGACATAGTATATCTTGAAAAGCTCCCGCTTTTCTTTAAGTAAGAAAGGGAGGAGTATGCATATAGTTTGTCTTGATTTAGAGGGAGTTCTCGTTCCCGAAATCTGGATTGCGTTTTCCGAGGAGAGCGGTATTCCCGAGCTTAAAATAACAACCCGCGACGAGCCCGATTATAATAAGCTTATGAATTACAGGCTTAAAATCCTTAAGGAGCACGGACTCGGTTTAAAGGAAATTCAAAGTACGATAAGAAAAATAGAGCCGCTTGAGGGCGCTAAGGAATTCCTTGACGAGCTCAGAAAACTTGGTCAGGTAATTATTATAAGCGATACTTTTACTCAGTTTGCGGCGCCTCTTATGGAAAAGCTCGGATATCCTACTCTTATGTGTAACGAGCTTATAGTCGCTGAAAACGGAGAGGTAACGGGCTTTAAAATGCGCTGTGAGAAATCAAAGCTTACGACGGTCAAAGCGCTTCATTCAATCGGCTATGAAACAATCGCGAGCGGCGACAGCTTTAACGACCTCGCTATGATTCAGGCGGGTAAGGCGGGATTTTTATTCCGCACAACCGAACAGATTAAAAAGGACTATCCCGATATCCCCGCGTTCGATACATACGACGAATTGCTTGAAGCAATAAAGGGAGTTATTTAACGGGTGTCTTGAAATACTGAATAAAAGAAAAAAGATACGGAGAAGGGGCGACCTTCATAAAGAATGTCAGCCTTAAAATCGCCTCTTTTTCGCTATAACTGTATTAAAAATCGGGTAAAGGCGGCAAGCCTTTATCCGATTTTATGCTTTGTTCTAACAAAAAATAGGCTGATTTTAAGGTGCGAAGCAGTTTTGGCAAAGTAATTTTAGCTCATAAAGGGATAATAAAACCGCTTGCATACTCGCGTATTCAAGCGGTTTTTTATTTCTTTAGGGGCAAAAGGACAAAGCCAAAACCTAATCTTCCTTATGACGGGCGCCCCAATTAACTCCGTATCTTTTATTTCTATCTTATCTCTTGATGTCGTCCCACTTTGTTCCGCCAACCTGGAAGATATCGTCAAATCTGTAAACGTTGGTCTCTTCCTTGGTGTGATTCGGATACCATACCTGCGCGAAGAACGGATTGGTTCTTGCGATGTTATCGTAATCCCATGCCTTCTGGGGAACGTAGCACTCGGGGCACCAGTGACCGCCGAGGAGAATGAGGTTCGGTGAAGCCTCGAATTCAGCTCCGCAGTAGCCGCATTTCCACTTAAGCTTCGTAGCAAGGTCGCCCTTCTTCATCTTCTTGCTTAAGCATTCGCCGCCTCTGAACTTAGCCGCCTGCTGCATATCCTTGATGTCGAGCTCGCTTTCGGGCTTCGTTTCGTCGTAGCCGTGGTCGAGCTTATAGTTTTCAGCGTCGGAATTATCCTTATTGAACTTGCGGATTTCAAAGTCCTCCCATTTCTTCGGGATAGCCTTATAATCCTCGATAGAGCCGTAGTAAGCGGTGATTCTCTGAGGATGAACCTTGGCAACCCAGTCAAGAGTACCGAAATCCTTAGTCTTGGCAAGAGCCTTCATAAACGGCTTTGCAGCGCCTGCAACAGCGCTCTTGGGAAGATAACGGGGAAGTCTGAAGTAGAACTCAACCTGCTTAGCAAGTCTGTCAAAATATTCCTGAATCGGAAGATTCTCACGGAAATGAAGAAATTCCTCAAGCTTGTCGCCGTCTGCATAGAACTGACCGTGGAAGTTCTTCGTGATAAACCAGTTCGGCTCAAAGAGCTTTTCGGGACCTGCAAGTCCGAGCGTTCCGAGAAGAAGCTGCTCAAATTCATAGTTAGAAATTCTGTATTCCTTACCCGAGCCGATATTGAAATAGTGATTCCAGAAATCAGAGCCGAGGTTTCCTGCAGCGTCCTCAAGAACGAGGTTACACATAAGTCTTCCTGAATCCTCAACCGTACACCATTCAAGAACGCCGTTAATTGGTACGTGGAACATAATCGGGTCCATATTCTTGAGGATGTTGGGATATAAAATACCCGACTGTCTCATAACTACCCAGTTTTTAATTCCGCTTTCAACGAAGGTTCTCTCAGCTACAACCTTAGATACTGCATAGTGGTCATAGATAGAAACCTTAATCGGGTCGCCGCAGCGTCCCCAGTGGATAGGATAGTTTCTGTCGCCCGTTTCAGCAACAGTTCCTATGTAACAAACCTTTACCTTATCGGGGTCCTGCTGAGCGAGAACCGCTTTACAGATATTCTCCGCAGCGCCGATATTGGTTTTCTGTGTTCTGTAAGGCTTCCAGTCAGCCGCGGGGGATACCATACCGCCTACGTGAAGAACGTAGTCAGAGCCCGTTACTCCCTCTAAAATTGAGCCGTAATCGGTAAGGTCGCCCCATACGATTTTAACGTTAGGCTTAGCGGAAATGTCAGCGAGAAGCTTAATGTTCTTCGGGCTTTTTCTCGCGAGAAGCTTTAAGTTAATCTCGTTAGGATGCTTAATCATTTCCTGAACGGCAGCCCAGCCCATATTTCCTGTTCCGCCGGTCATAAAAACAGTTTTTTTAGCCATAAATTTTCCTCCTTAATTAGTGCAATAAATTAACACAGTCTAATTATAAACTAAATATAAACAAAATACAAGCCTTTGATAGTGAACAATCCGTTAACTTTTAATTTTAGTATTGACTTTAATTACTATTTGGTATATTATGAATAAAACATTATCAAGAGCAGTCGAGTGAACAGGCACTGTGACGCTGCAGCAACCTGCAAAAACAGTTGTACTTTTTTGTAAGGTGCTAATACCTGCGGGCGACCGAATGATGAGATAAAGTGACTCACGCGCATACGGTACGCCGTATGCGTTATTTTATTATGAAAAGAGGGAAAACTATGTCTAAGTATTTATTTACAAGCGAGTCCGTAACTAAAGGACATCCCGATAAAATTTGTGACCAGATTTCCGACGCGGTTCTTGACGCTATGCTGGCGCAGGACCCTATGAGCCGTGTTGCGTGTGAAACCGCAATTACAACAGGTCAGGTTCTCGTAATGGGCGAGATAACAACTAAGGCTCAGGTTGATATTCAGAAAATAGTAAGAGATACTATTGTCGGTATCGGCTATGACGACGATAAGAAGGGCTTTAACGGAAATACCTGCGGCGTAATGGTAGCGCTTGATAAGCAGTCTCCCGATATCGCCATGGGCGTTGACAAATCCTATGAGCTTAAGAATAACGAGGAGGACGAGGATAACCTTAACGGCGCGGGCGACCAGGGTATGATGTTCGGCTTTGCCTGTAACGAAACAAAGGAGTATATGCCTCTTCCGATTTCGCTTGCGCATAAGCTTGCCTTAAAACTTACCGAGGTCAGGGAAAACGGGACTCTCCCTTATCTTTATTCCGACGGTAAATCTCAGGTAACCGTTGAGTACGTTGACGGAAAGCCGAATAAGGTTACAACCGTTGTAATCTCATCTCAGCACAGCGCCGACGTAAGCCTTGAGCAGCTCAGAAGCGAGATTATAGAAAAGGTAATTAAAACGACTATTCCCGCAGAGCTTATGGACGGGGACACCGTATTTTACGTTAACCCGACGGGACGCTTCGTAATCGGCGGACCTATGGGCGACAGCGGACTTACGGGACGTAAGATTATCGTTGATACATACGGCGGCTACGCACGTCACGGCGGCGGAGCCTTCTCGGGTAAAGACCCGACCAAGGTTGACCGAAGCGCGGCATATGCTGCCCGCTGGGTTGCTAAAAATATTGTAGCGGCGGGACTTGCCGATAAATGCGAGGTTGAGCTTGCGTACGCTATCGGCGTTGCAAAGCCCGTTTCAATTCTTGTTGATACCTTTGGAACAGGCGTTAAGTCCGACGAGGAAATAAGCGCGATTGTAAATAAGGTATTCGACCTCAGACCCTCAGCTATTATCCGCGCGCTTGACCTCAGACGTCCGATTTATAACGCCGTTGCCGCGTACGGACACATGGGACGCGAGGACCTTAACGTTCCGTGGGAAGCGCTCAACAGGGTTGACGAAATTAAAAAGTATATGTAAATGAAAAAAGACTCTTGGAAATCCAAGAGTCTTTTGTTTTGCTTTTAGCTGCCTGAGGTTACGATATAGGGCTGAATCGACTGAGCGAGCTTCATAGTAGGCATCGTCTGAAGAACAACTTCGCCGGGGCCTGTAACAACCGTGTTGAAGAGACCTTCGCCGCCGAAGAGAATGTTCTTAGCGCCCTTAACGGTCTGAACGTCCATCTTGCAGGTTGCGTCCATAAGTACAACGTGACCGGTATCTACGATAAGCTGCTGACCTGCTGCGAGGTTATATCTTACAGCTGAACCGTCGATTTCAACGAAAGCAGTACCGTTACCGCTGAGCTTCTGCATAATAAAGCCTTCGCCGCCTACAAGACCTGCGCCGAGCTTCTTCTGGAAGAAGGTAGAAAGCTCTACGCCCTTAGTTGAAGCAAGGAAAGCGCTCTTCTGACATACTACTTCCTTACCTGGAGCAATCTCGATAGGAAGAACGTCGCCTGGAAGCGAGCTTGCAAACGCGATAGTTCCCTCGCCGCCCTGAGCAGTATAAATGTTCTGGAAAAGAGATTCCTTTGTTAACATTCTGCCGAGCATTTTGCCGAGTCCGCCGTTTGAAGTTGTTTCCATCTTCATGTTCGGGCTCATCCAGCTCATTCCGCCGCCTTCACTAATCATAGCCTCGTTAGCTTCGAGTGTGCAGATGAGAACGGGGAAATTTCCGCCTTGGATTTCATACTTCATTTGAAAATCCTCCTTTTTAAAATTGTTTTTATAATTTGCTGTCTTTCTCGACAGCTTTATTAACCGCGTTGTGAACAGCCTTTTCAAAGCCGTCCCTCTGAAGAGACATAACGCCCTCTATCGTTGTACCGCCGGGGGAGCATACCTTATCAATCAGCTCCCACGGATGGGTTTCATTCGAGGCCTCAAGTACCATCTTAGCGCTTCCGAGTACGGTCTGAGCGGCTACCGTAAGCGCCGTTTTTTTATCCATACCGTTTTTTACGCCCGCCCTTGCAAGCGCGTCGATAAACATATATGAAAACGCGGGACCGCAGCCGCCGATAACTCCGAATACGGGGAAGAACTTTTCGTCAAGCTCAATAACTTGTCCGACTCCCGATAATATGCTTTCACAGAGCTTTTTGTCGCCGTCTGTCGCCGTCGGGTTTGCCGTGTAAGCCGAGATTGCCTCGCCTACCGTAGCGTTGATATTCGGCATAACTCTTATAATTCTGTTATCGTGGGAGAGCGCGTTTCGTATAAACGAAAGCGTCTTGCCTGCGGCTATTGATATAATAAGCGTATCGCTTTCCTCGAGCGCCGTGTTAATTTTATCGAGAACGTCGCTGAGTACGTTCGGCTTAACGCCGAGAATAACCGCGTCGCACTTCAATACAATGTCTCTTTCGCTCTTACATACGTTCAGCGTATATTTATGAGTCAGCTTTTCAACGGCGGGGGCGTAAATATCGTATACGTATATCTCATTTTCCTTTACCGCCGAGGACGAAATAATACCGTCTATAATTGCGCCCGACATATTTCCGCAGCCGATAAATCCTAATGACATAATTACACCTCCGTTTTTATATTTCTATATTAACACGAAAATGTATAAATATCAATTATTTTTAAGCATAAAATATTTTTCTTTTGTTGCAGCTCCGCCTCTTAAATGCCTTTGCGCCTTGTTTTCCTGTAAAACCTCGTTAACTGCCTCGGCGAGAGCGGGGGAAATGAGCCTCAGTCTTTTGGTTACGTCGATATGTACGGTTGACTTGCTTATCCCGAAAACCTCGGCTGCTTTTCTTACGGTTGATTTCGTTTCAATTATATACTCTCCGAGGGCGATACACCTTGCTTCAAAATCGTTTTTCATATAAACTACTCCTTGTAGTAATTTATATGAAAAGCCCTCTTAAATATTACAGCCCCGCCTTTAATAAGGCGGGGCTATGCTTTATCCGTTTTCTTTTTCAGCAGTATCTTCCTGCTTTTCGCTGTTATCGGTATCGCCCGGGTTTTCGGCTTTTGCTTCCTCAGCGAACTGGGCTATTGCGTCAAGCGGAGTTTTAAGGTTAAAGTTCTTTACCTTTTTATACTTTGCAACGGTTTTCATATCCTTTTCGGGCTCCTTGCCGTTAGATTCAACAAGAGTCATAGTAAGGGTATCGTTACTTATTTTAATCTTATAAACAACGCTTGCATTAGTATTGTATTCGATGAGTGAAAGCTTATTACCGTCGAGCTTGTAGTCCTTTGTAATGGTTACGTCGCTGCTTACGTGGTAATCGTAGGTTCCGTCCTCGTAGAACTCGTAGCCTAAGATAGCGTTCTCGTCCTGCCACTTTCCGATAATCTGCTGAGTATCGGGCGTGAAAGCGTCCTTGACTGCCTTTATCGGCGATTCGTTATTAACGCCCGAATAGATTCCGAGCGGAATAAGAACGACGATAAGAACGGTAACAATAACCGTAATAATTATTGTCTGAGTTTTCGATAAGCTTTTAAGATTAATCTTTTTCATTTTACTTCAATCCCTTATTAATAAGTAAAGTATTGATTTTATCGGAGGAATCAAGAAGAGAGGATACCGAAAGGTCGTGGTTGATAGTGTCGATAAAGTATGCGAGATACTTTGAAAGCTCAACGCTCTCATACCAGTCGCGGGACTTGAGCTCGGGGGACTGATACACGCCGTTTGTGGTAAACACCTTATAGATAACTCCGTCAGCATACGCCTTGTCAAATACGTCGAGTCCGTTACAGAAAAGACCGAAGGAGCAGCATACGATAATTCTTGAAGCGCCGAGCTCCTTAAGCTTTTTGGCAACGTCGAGCATTGATTCGCCCGAGGAAATCATATCGTCAACGATAATGATATCCTTACCCTCAACGCTTTCACCGAGGTACTGGTGGTCAACAATCGGGTTTCTTCCGTCAACTACCTTAGTGTAGTCGCGTCTCTTATAGAACATACCAAGATTTACGCCGAGCTGAGTGGCAAGATAAATCGCTCTGTGGAGCGCGCCCTCGTCGGGGGATATGATGAGAAGATGGTCGGGGTCAACGCGGAGATTATCAACGTTATATACGATTGCCTTAATCTGCTGATAAGCGGGCATAACGTTTTCAAATGATTTATGGGGTATAGAGTTCTGAACTCTCTTGTCGTGAGCGTCGATAGTGATAATATTTTCAACGCCGAGAGAGGTGAGCTCCTGAAGCGCCATAGCG
>CAMVRG010000057.1 GCA_947169815.1 uncultured Clostridia bacterium
CTCTCCGATACCCTCGGGAGTTCTGCACGCTAGGTCGCCCGTATGGAGCCAGCCGTCCTTATCAATAGCGGCGGAGGTAGCCTCGGGCATTTTATAATAGCCCTTCATTATGTTATAGCCTCTCGCTACGAATTCGCCCGTAACGTTATCGGGACATTCCTCTCCCGTTTCGGGGTCGACTATCTTACATTCGATTTCGGGCATCGCGCGTCCTACGGTTGCAACTCTTACCTCAAGCGGGTCGTCGGTCGAGCTCATAGTACATCCCGGGGACGCCTCGGTCTGACCGTAAACGATAGTGATTTCCCGCATATTCATTTTGTTTACTACGTCCTGCATAGCCGAAATCGGACAGGGGCTTCCCGCCATAATTCCCGTTCTCATATATGAAAAGTCGGTCTTTTCAAAATCGGGGTGCTCAAGCAGAGCGATAAACATAGTAGGTACGCCGTGGAAGGCGGTTATATGCTCGTTATTGATACACGCGAGCGAGGGCTTCGGCGAGAAATAGGGTATCGGAAGAAGCGTTCCGCCGTGAGTCATCGTAGAGGTCATGGCGAGAACCATTCCGAAGCAGTGGAACATAGGAACCTGAATCATCATTCTGTCCGCGGTTGACAAATCCATTCTGTCGCCTATGCACTTACCGTTATTAACTATATTGTAATGGGTAAGCATTACGCCCTTGGGGAAGCCCGTCGTACCCGAGGTGTACTGCATATTGCATACGTCGTCGGGCTTTACGGCAGCCGCCATTGCGTAAACTCTTTCCTTATTTACCTGAGATGCGTATTCGAGCGCCTCGTTCCATTCAAGACAGCCCTTCTGCTTAAAGCCTACCGTGATTACGTTTCTTAAAAACGGAAGGCGCTTGCTGTGAAGGGGAGAGCCCGCCTTTGTATTTTCAAGTTCGGGACAAAGCTCGGCTACTATCTTTCCGTAGTGTGTATCCTTCGCGCCCTCGGTAATAACGAGAGTATGTGTATCGGACTGCTTTAAAAGATATTCAAGCTCGTGAATCTTATAAGCGGTATTTACGGTAACGAGAACCGCGCCGATTTTTACGCTCGCCCAGAACGTAATAAACCACTGAGGTACGTTCGACGCCCAGATTGCGACGTGGCTTCCCGCCTTTACGCCCATAGCTATAAGCGTTCTTGCGAATTCGTCAACGTCGTCGCGGAACTCGCTGTAAGTACGGGTATAATCAAGCGTCGTATACTTGAACGCAAGCTGGTCGGGAAATTCCTCAACCATTCTGTCGAGCACTTCGGAGAAGGTCTTTTCTATAAGCAGGTCCTTTTTCCATACGAATCTTCCCGTGTGAGCGTTGTTATAATAAAGGGTTTTCTCTTTCCCCGCGGTATAGTTAAACTGTTTCATATAGTTTACGTAATGCGAGAAAATTATTTCCATATCGTCAATCTCGGCAAGCCAAGAGGGGTCCCATACAAGAGAGATAAAGCCGTCGAAATTTACGCTGCGAAGCGCGAGCATTACGTCCTTAATCGGAAGCTCGCCCTCGCCGATAAGACAGTATTCAACGCCGCCGTCCTTTTTAATACTGTCGGTAAGCTGAACGTGCTTAACGTAAGCGCCGAGGTTTTTGATTATTCCGTCGGGCTTTTCGCCCGTGCTCTGATAAGCCGCGCTTACGTTCCAGAGCGCCGCAAGGCTGTCGCTTGCAAAGTTTTCAAGAATATCGCGAAGCGCCGCCGTATCGGCGAACATTCCCTTTGTCTCAATTAAAACGACTACGCCCTTACTCTCTGCGAGGGGAACTATTTTTTCAAGCATGCGGGTAACGAACGTTATACCCTCTTCGGTCTTTTCCTCTGACTCGGCGCGAACTCTTACATAGGGTATATTAAGGTTTTCCGCTATGTCAAGACACGCCTCAACCTCGGACATCGTATCGCTTTCGCGCGCTTCGTCCGATATGTCGCAGATTGTATCAATACAGGGAATTGAGAGTTCCTTTTCAAAGAGCTTACGGCGCGTTGCGTTAGCGGTGTGCTCGTGAAAAGCGCCGTCCTTATCCGTAAAAAGGCGGTTATGAATATTATGAAGCTCGATACCCCTGAAGCCTAAATACTCGGCTGCGCCGCAGAATTCCTCAAAGCTTAGACCGTACCAGCCCTTTGTTGAAAACGAAAGCTTCATTTTTAAGCCTCCTCGTAGACAATTTTATTAATAGCGTTAAGATAAGCTCTTATGCTCGCTCCGATAATGTCGGTTGAAATTCCGTTACCCGAATATACCTTGCCGCCCGAGCGGAGCTTTACAACCGCGCTTCCCATAGCCTCCTTGCCCTCGGTGACCGCCTGAATCTGAAAATCGTCGAGCTCATAGTGAGCGCCGATAATCTTATCAATAGCGATAAACGAGGCGTCGATAGGACCGTCGCCGAGCTCAATGCTCTCAAGCGTTTCGCCCTCGCGTTCAAGAACTATATGAGCGCTTGCGGTAATAATATTTCCGTTATTTATTATGTAGCTTACGAGCTTATATGTTGAGGGAACCTGAAGGGCGGAAGAGGCGATAATCGCGTCGAGCTCCTTCGTTCCCACGTTCTTTTTCGAGGCAACGCGGAGGAATTCCCCGTATACCTTAACGCAGTCCTCCTGGGAAAGGTCGTAGCCGAGCTTCGAGGCGGCGGCTATAACGGTTTCCTGTGTGTCGCTCTTGTCAAGCGTTATTTCGTCAGGCTCAGCGCTTACGGTAACCGTTGTTTTATCGTTCTTTGAATTGTCGGTTATCCAGTTAATCTGACCTACTATACGGTGAAGCTCGGTATATTTAATGCCCGAAGAAATACCGTAGTCGATACCGTAGCTCTTGATAATTGAAGCGAAGGTGTCGAGGCTTACGGTGTCGCCGCCGACAGCGCATTTTACACAGATAACGCCCTTCCTTACCGCAAGAATAGCCTGAGCCGCGGCAAGTCCCGTATTATTGCTGCACTTGATACCGATTGGAACGCCCGTATTATCGGTAATGTCCTTGATGAAGTCTGCGAAATCGTCGGGAAGCATTGAACCCGCGGTATCGCAAACGGTAATCTTATCCGCTCCCGCTTCAACCGCTTGCCTGATTGCGTCGTAAAGGAATTCCTTTTCCGCTCTTGTTGCATCAACTGCGCAGAATTCAACCGCCGCGTCGGTTCCCTTAGCCCTTGCGACGGAGGCTGAAATTACCTCAAGCATTTTTGCGGGCTTTTTATGACAGGTATATTCCATACCCACGGGGGATACGGGAAGCTCAATTCTTATTGTTTTATTCTTTGCAAGTGAAAGAGCCTCGGCTGCGTCATCAATGCTCTTTTCGCTCATACTCGCTCCTACCGATAATACGGCGTTTTTTACAAACGCAGATACGGTGCGTACAAGCAGAATGTCGGTCTGGCCGTTTTCAATTTCGGGTAGCTCAATAACGTCAACGTTCAGCTTTTCAAGCTGTCTTGCAATTTCAATTTTTTCCTTAAAGCTGAAGCTGTTGTTTTCTCTGCAAAGAGTTGAGTCTGCAATTTTAATCCTTTTCATATCCGTATCCTTTCTTACACATAAAAATCCCCGAGGCATATGCCTCAGGGACGAATTAATCGCGGTACCACCCTGATTGACTTATAAATAAGTCCTCTCTGCGAGGTTCAGTCAAACCTCCTGCCATGATAACGGGGCAAGCCGTAGCCGCTTACTTAATTCGGCAGCTCCGCTCAGAAACGAGACTTGTTATCCGTTCGCACCGACTTACACCAGCCGTCGGCTCTCTTTGCCGAAGTGAAGATAACAATTAATTTCTTCATCGCGTTTTGTGTGATTAAAAAGTATATTATCATAAAGAAAAGCTTTTGTCAATGATTAACTTTTACCTTATAAAGCTATATAGGAAAATTTTGCTTAAACTAAGTCCGTACGTTATCACAACGAAAAAATTTACTGAAAAAATAGCCTATAACAAAAATATTTCGTGCATTAATTATTTATAGTTTACTTTTTATCGGATTTTAGCTATAATTAAATCAGAAATAGGGAGGTACTGCTATGGACGCGCTTGATTATAAAATTTTAGCCTGCCTGAAGGAAAACTCAAGAGAAAACGCAACCGCTATCGGAGCTGAGATTAATCTTTCAACCTCGGCTGTTATTGAGAGGATAAAAAAGCTCGAAAGCGCGGGCATAATCAAGCAGCATACAATCCTTATAGACCATAAGCTGCTTGGAAGAGAGCTTACGGCGTTTGTTCTTGTAAGACTTGACCATCCTAAATACTATGAAGCTTTCGTTGAGAAGGTCAGAAAAAACGACGCCGTCGCGGAGTGTCATTATATCGCGGGGGATTTTGATTTTATACTTAAGGTCATTACAAAGGCGGGTAAAACGCTTGAGGATGTGCTTAATAATATTAAGTCTATCAGCGGGGTTTCGCTTACGCGCACCTCGGTAGTTCTTTCGACTAACAAGTATGACGTGTGTCTGCTTGAAAATATGTAAAAATAAAATTTAAAAGGAAGGATTTGGTATTATGGTAGTAGGTATTCCGAGAGAAATCATGCACGGCGAGGGACGAGTTTCTGCAATTCCGGAAACCGTAGCGAAGCTTAAGGGCGACGGATACGAGGTACTCGTTGAAAAATCAGCGGGCGCAGAGGCGTTCTTTTCAGACGAGGAGTATGCGGCGGCGGGCGCTGAGATAGTTAACGACGCAGCCGAGCTTTACGACAGAGCCGATATCATTCTCAAGGTTAAGGAGCCTCTTTTCAACGAGGAAAAGGGCGTACACGAGATTGATATGATGCACGAGGGACAGTATCTTATTACGTTTATTCATCCCGCTTCTCCCGTAAACCACGAGATGGTTAAAAAGATGGCGGCCAAGGGAGTAATAAGCCTGACTCTTGACGGCGTTCCGCGTATTTCAAGAGCTCAGAATCTTGACGCGCTCACCTCAATGAGCACCTGCGCGGGTTATAAGGGAATCCTTATGGCGGCTAACGATTTAACAAAGTTTATTCCTCAGATTTTCTGCGCTGTCGGAGTTATTAAGCCCTGTAACGCGCTTGTTATCGGTACGGGCGTAGCAGGTCTTCAGGCTCTTGCAACCGCTAAGAGACTCGGCGCCGTAACCTACGCTGCAGATATTCGTCCCGCAGCGGCAGAGCAGGCTATGAGCCTCGGCGCAAAAATTATTGATACGGGCGTTCCCGCCGAGGCCGCAGTAGGTCAGGGCGGATATGCAAACGCTCTGAGCGAGGAATGGATTCTCAAAGAGAGAGAGGCACTCAAGGAAACCGTAAAGGACATGGATATTATCTTCTGCTCCGCTCTTGTTCCGAGTAAGCTCGCTCCCGTTATTATTACCGAAGAAATGGTTAAGTCAATGAAACCCGGTTCGGTTATCGTTGATATTTCAATCGACCAGGGCGGTAACTGCGAGATTACGGAGCCTGGCGAGACGGCTGTAAAGCACGGAGTAACTATCGAGGGTATCAAGAATATCCCCGGTATGCTTCCGACAAGCTCAACCTGGATGTTTGCGCACAATATTTACAACCTCGTTAAATATCTTACGAAAGACGGAAAAATAGCTCTTGATATGGGCGACGAGATTGTTCAGGGAACGCTTACCACTATCGACGGAAAGCTCGTTCACAAGGGCGCGCTTGAGGCTATGAATAAGTAAGACGTTCAAAGGAGAGACGAAATGTCGCATATTGTTCTGATTATAATCTTTCTTGTTGCCGCAGTAGTAGGATATTTCATTATTAATAATGTTCCGACCCTGCTTCACACTCCGCTGATGTCGGGCATGAACGCACTTTCGGGAATTACCGTTCTCGGCGCGCTCGCTGTCTGTGCGGTTGAGCTTCGCAAGTTCAGCAGCATACTCAGCGTAATTATCGGCGTGCTTGCGATAATCCTCGCTATGATTAACGTTGCGGGCGGCTTCGGCGTAACCGCAAAAATGCTTAAGATGTTTAAAAAGGAGGATGACTGATGGAAACGGTATTATCCCCCGTAGTATTTTACATAATAAGCGGTATTCTTGTAGCGGGCGTGCTCGTCGGCTTAAGCCTTATGAGCAAGCCGAAAACAGCCCGTACAGGTAATGCGGTAAGCGCAGTATCAACCGTTATCGCAATCGCGGTCACGATGTATAACTATAAAATACTTACCTCGTCGGTAATATGGCTTGCAATCGCCTTAGGCGTTGCAATAAGCGCGATTATCGCAACGAAGGTAAAGATGATTCAGATGCCGCAGCTCGTTGCTCTTCTTAACGGCTTCGGCGGTATTTCGAGCGCGTTTGTTGCAATTCTTTCAGTAATTCAGGCTAAGGATAAGTTTTCAGAATACACGGCTGCCGTAGCGCTCGTAATAGGCTTCGTTACCTTTACGGGAAGCCTCGTTGCGGCGGGTAAGCTACATAAGGTGCTTCCCCAGAAGCCCGTTGTTATTAAAGGACATACGTTAATTATTCTTGCGCTTATAGCGGCTTCGGTACTGTGCGTTGTATTCCGCGCCCCCGTATGGGCTACGGCTATCGTTTCCGCGCTCTTCGGTATTGTATTTGCAATAAGAGTAGGCGGCGCCGATATGCCTATTACCATCTCGCTTCTCAACTCGCTCAGCGGCGTTGCGGGAGGTATCGCGGGTATTGCGGTCGGCGACGTAATGCTTGTTGCAATCGGCGGTATAGTAGGCGCTTCGGGCTTACTGCTTACTCAGATTATGTGCAGGGCTATGAACAGAAGCCTTATAAGTATTCTTATCGGAAGCACCTCGGTTAAGACTGAGGCTATGAGCGAAACGGCTGAAGATACTGAGGACGAAGCCGAAGAGGAGCCTGCTGCCCAAGAGAGCGTGCCCGCTCAGGAGCTTACGGCACAGGGTATTCTTGAAAACGCGAAGAAGGTAATTATCGTACCGGGTTACGGTATGGCTCTCGCTCAGGCTCAGAGCAAGGTTAAAATGCTTGCGGATAAGCTTGAGGAAAAGGGAGTTGAGGTTAAGTTCGCAATTCATCCCGTTGCGGGAAGAATGCCCGGTCATATGAACGTTCTTCTCTGCGAGGTTGACGTGCCGTACGATAAGCTTTATGAAATGGAGGTTATCAACCCCGAATTTGCTGAGTGCGACGCGGTAATCGTCGTCGGCGCAAACGACGTCATAAACCCCGCCGCCAACACCGCGGAGGGCACCCCGATTTACGGTATGCCCGTACTTAACGCAGGCGCGGCAAAGTATGTAATTATCTGTAACTTTGACGAAAATCCGGGATATGCGGGCGTTCCCAATCCGCTTTATAAAAGCGGCAATACGCTTATGCTTCTCGGCGACGCAAAGGAAACGGTATCACAGATTATCGACTGCATATAAAATAAAAATAGCGGAGCTTATCTCACGATAAGCTCCGTTTTTCTTTTGTTATACAGTTTCAAGCAGGAAGCTGACGGGACGGAAACCGTCGTTACACGAAATCATAGCCGATTTAGGGTTTTTCATCCATCCGTCATAGAAATTCCCGCCGCCGCTTGCAAGCTCTTTTACGAACGGCTTAACGCTGTCCCACGCGCTGTCGCAAAAGCCCTCGGGGCATTCCCCGTTTACAGATATAAATTCCTGATTGAGTTTCATTGAGCACGTATGCTCTATCGGATTTTCATATTCCTTCATAAGGTCGTCATACTGTGTAATCCGTTTGACCGTAATACGAACGTTCATACCTTTACTCCTTTTATGCGAGATATTTTTTATCAATGCTGCCGTTAAAAAAGTCTATAACGTTTTTTGCGCTGAGCATATTCATTTCAATAAAATTATTCCTTGTAAACGGCGCGGTGTGCGGAGTCAGAATAATATTATCAATGCCGAGAAGCGGGGAATTTGTACAGGGCTCGTTTTCAAAAACGTCAACCGCCGCGCCGCGGATTTTACCGTTTTTAACCGCTGCTTTCAGCGCCGTTTCGTCAACAATCCCCGCGCGCGCAACGTTAATAAGCACGGCGTCCTTTTTCATTTGCGAAAACGCGTCTTCGCTGACCGTCAGCCTTGTTTCGTCCGTGAGCGGAAACGCAAGAACGATATAATCGCTTTCCCTGTAAAGCCGTTCTTTTGATACGAAAGGATAGTTAATTCCGTTTTTAGGCGCAGTACAGTTGTATATTATTCTCATTCCGAAAGCCTCTGCCTTTTTTGCAAGCGCCTGACCTATTTCGCCGAAGCCGATTATGCCGAGCGTTTTACCGCCTGCGCCCTCAGTCATAAGCCTTTTCCACTCGCGAGTCTGCATAAAGCCGTTCATAGCGCTTATCTGTCTTGCGAAATGAAGAATATACGCCATAACCTGTTCCGAAACGGCGTCGCCTACCGTTCCCACCGTTCTTGCGATAGCTATGCCTTTTTCCCTGCACGCGTCAGAGTCAATATAATCGTAGCCGACGCCTCTGACGGAAATCAGCTTCAGCTTTTCACATTCGTCAAGTATTTTGCGGCTTATCGGCTCAAACGCGTTGATTACCGCGTCAGCGTCGCGTATAGCGGCGAGGTAATCGTCCGTACCGTCGGTTATGTCAACAACCTCGAAGCCGTTTTGTCTGAGCAGTTCAACGGCGCTGCAGCCGTCAAAAACAAAATTCCTTGCAGAGATAACAACCTTCATCTTTTCCCCCGTTTTTTACTGAACGTTCAGTCTTCCGTAGCCCGTTTCGTGAATTATGTACTGTCCGTCCTCTGAAAGAATAAAGTCTCTCATTTTCTTAACGTTCGGGTTATCGTCGCCCTTTCTTGTAACAAGACAAAGCGGAACAGTTAACGGATAGGTGCCGTCCTCAATGCTTTCGACGGTCGGATATACGCCGTCAACACTGAGCATTTTTACGCCCTTTTCCTGATTCAAGCCCTCAAGGAAATAGCGGAAGGTATAGCCTATCGCGCCGTCCTCGTTATTGTACTGAGCTACCAAGCTGATAACGCCCTCCATAGCGTCGACAGTTTCATACTGCTTCGGCTCCTTAAGTGATACGTCCTTCATAAAGTATTTCATCATCGTCTGCGAGCCCGAGTTTTCAGGTCGCTGAAACGCGACGATTTCCTCGTCCTTTCCGCCGAGCTCCTTCCAGTTTTCAATATCGCCGTGGTAAATCTTTCTCAGCTCGTCGCTCGTTAAATTATCAACGGGGTTATCCTCTTCAACGAAGAAAACGAACGCTTCTTTTCCGATAGGCGTTATTTCAACCTCAACACCGCATTCCTTTGCATAGTCTAATTGGTCCTGCGACGGTCTTGCGCCGAAGAACATATCGACATTATCTACGTATTCATTATCCGTTTCAACCAAACGGTTAAAGCCGAAAATCGTGTTTGTAAACGTTACGATTTTTCCGTTATAGTATTCATAATCCTCGTCATTACGGTACTTATTCTCAATTTTATCAATATCCTTATATACCGCCTTTGCAAACGCGGCGTACAACGGATAGCAAGCCTCCGCACCGTCAAGAACGGGCATATCCTCTTCGTTTTCAACAGTAAACGACGGCTCGTGATTTAAGGTAACGAGCTTTGAGTTTTCGGCGTAAACAGTATAATCCGTAAAATCGGTACTCGAATAGCCGTTCATATAATCAAAGCCGTGTCCCGCGTACTTTATTTCAGGTCGGTTTAAATACAGATGCGTACATGAGCACAGGCACAGTACAATACAAATCGCAGGAATAATAATTCGTTTAATTTTCAGTTCCTTTGAGGCTGCGGCGCAAAACACGAACCCAATCAGGTACGTCAAAAAGACGGAAATATAAAAGGCGCCAGACTCTTCCGTTAAAAATACAATCATACTGGGCGAAAACGGAAGAATAAGCAGGTTGAAATACGACATAATCGTACCTGATATACTGCCTTCGGCTATGAACATCATTACCGTGAATATCACCGTAAGTACAAGTAGCGTAATTCCGTTAACGTACATACCGCCCCTGTAATCATATTTTGAGGGCTTTATGATTTTGTGAAATAAAAAATAGATTAATAATGTGAAAAGCGGAAGTCCGTAGTATGTCGCGTATTCGTTTATAAATATCGTCGATATCATAGTCGGTATGCTTACAATAAGCGGAATAGCAACATAGAATATCGCAATATAAAACAATATGTTTTTATACTTTTTATCAAATCTTACCATTATTTTTCCTCTGCAAAGACAATTAAAGGGCTGAACTCAGCCCTTTATAATTTATAAACTTTATTCCCACTCTGCAATAAAGGAGCGATTCTAAACTTTTTTGTTTAGAAGTTTTATCTCTTTTTGCACCTGATTATTTGATATATCCATATTATCCATCGTTGCCGATGTACCGTTATCATTTTGTTATCAACCTTGATAACAGCCATAATATTTCACAATCTGTTTGCAAGTTCATTATAACAAATATTACAAAACAAAGCAATAACTATTATAAAATAGTTACCGTCAGCGTCGCCTGACTTATAGCTTTGTACGTTAATTGAGCCGTTGTTAAAAGTTACTTCAACAGGATTTAAATCCGTATCAACAAAGTCCCCATATTCATAAGAAACGCGAATATTGCAGGTTGTTCCATCGGCAACCGTATCGCTTACTTCAAATGACAGAGTTAAAATTGTTCCATCCTTGACATCGGATGCGCTCAGTTCCAATCCATCCCACGTGAACTGGCACGGAGATTGAAACTGGCCGGGCTTTGTCATTGCTAACGCACTAAAAGCATCACCTGAGGTAGCATTAACAAGTGTGATGCCCTCATCATAGCTAATTGAAATAATAGCGCCAAGTACACCGGGATTGTTGCTGATGCTGATAGGAACATCAACAGTGGAACCGGGACTTGCAGTAACAGACCCTACTGTTACTGTAGCTGTCGGGTTTGGATCTGCCATTGCGGATAAGCTTGCAGATGGTAAAATACTTATCATCATCAACAAGCTAAGCAACAATGACAATAATCTTGTTCTTTTTCTCATATACAATCCTCCTTAAAATTGTATTAATTTACTATTTAACATTCGGAATACGGTTTTCCATTCTTGTCCTTTTGCAACATTAATTCATTCT
>CAMVRG010000058.1 GCA_947169815.1 uncultured Clostridia bacterium
ATGCTTGACGACGAGATTTCCGAGCTTAAGAGCTTTTTTACCGAAGGCGCGCCGAAACGCGGGGAGGATAACCCTCAGTCCGTTAAGGCTGATATCGAAATCGCGGTTGTTGAGCCTAGCGAAGACGATTGATAAATATAATATGTATTAATTAAAGCAGTGTAAAAACGGCTTTATTTTTTTGGTTATTTTTTGAACTCGAAAAACAGATATCTTTCCTCAGCCTTTCTTCTTATTATTTCCTCGGTTATAGTCAAGATAATCGGCGCGGTATATAAAATTCCGCTTACCGCCTTTATAGGCGCGGTAGGAAGAGGGTATTTCGCAACGGCATATAATCTCTATCTTCCGCTTCACGCCGTAATTATGGGCGCTATGCCGATAGCTATGTCAAGGCTTGTGAGTAAATATAACGCGAAGGGCGAGCTTAAAATGCTCACGTCTCTGAGGCGCGGGGCAGGGGGAGTATTCTTTCTTACGGGCGTTATCGGAACGGGCATTATTATTATTTTTGCAAAGCCCTATTCGTCGCTCATAGCCTCGTCGCCTAAAAGCGTATATACCGCCTTTGTAATTGCTCCGAGCCTCTTCTTTTCATGTCTCGCGGCGTATTACAGAGGCTTTTACGAGGGCTTTCTTGATATGAAGCCTACCGCCGTATCACAAACTCTTGAAGCGCTTTTCAAGATGGTGTTCGGGCTGGTTTTCGCGAGACTTTGTATGAGATACCTTTATAATGAGTATATAACCGCGGGCACGGTAACAGGCGTAATCGCGAAAAACGAGGGCGAGGCGCTGAGTCTTATTTATCCTTTTTCCTCTGCCGCCGCTATGCTCGGGGTTACTGCGGGCTCGCTTGTCAGCCTTATGTTTGTTTTTGTGTATGACAGAATAAACCGTCCTTCGCTTCCCGCTGCAAGCGGAGGAGAGGGAAGACGCGCGCTGCTCAGCTTTTCTCTTCCCGTTATGCTGAGCTGCGATATTCAGAGCGTCGTTCAGTTTCTCGATACCGGAACAATTCAGTATTCGCTGAAAAAAGCGCCCGTCGACGCGCTTATAAGCGCCTTTGAAAACCCGATTTCGCTGTCTCATACTCAGCAAAGCGATACTGTTACATATGTATGGGGACTCTTTTGTACGGCGCTTGATTTCAAAAATCTTATACCGGGGATTACTATGGCGCTTGGCGTGTGCGCCGTACCCGCTATCTGCAGGGAATTTGAAAGTAAAAATAAAGAGAAAACAGAGCTTCTGATAAATTCGGTTTTTAAGTATACCGCGGTAATTTCAATTTTTATGAGCGGGGCGGAAATACTCCTTTCAAAAGAGATATTGGAGTTCTTTTTTGCGTCCTCCTCGCCCGATGTCGTTTCTGGTTGTGAAGCGCTTGTAAAACAGCTTGCTTTAACCGCTCCGCTTTTCTCATATGCCTCAATCGCCGTATTCACGGTTCAGGCGCTCGGAAAACCCGAAAAATCCGTAATACCTTATATTATTTCGGGAATAATCAGATGCGCGCTGAACTGTGTTCTTATTACAAATAAAGACTATCTTCTTCTCGGCGCGGTAATCTCGGGCGGTGTCGGATATGGCGTTATGTTCGTGATGAATATGTACAGCGTAAAAAAGATTTCAAAATGCAGAATTTCGCTTTGGAATATTCTCTTAAAGCCTTTAATTACGGGCGTTTCAGCGTATTTTTTTAGTGAATATATCCTTTCAAAGATATTTTTTCCCGCTTTTTCTCAAATCAAGTTATTGATTAATCTGACAGTATTCGCCGTGATATACTGTATATTGTGCTTTTTCTTCAAAGTTTTGGATTTTAAAGAAATATTTAGTGTATTTAATTTCAAAAAAAATGGCTTAAATACTTGAAATTTAAACAAAAATATAGTATTATTCTTTATGGGCTTAGCAAATACTAAGCCCGAAACACTATTAATCGAAAGCGGAAAGCTGTTATGACAGAGTCATTTGAATTTAAAGACAGATATAATTTTGATGACCTGAAAAAGATTATTACAATTCTACGTGCTCCGGGCGGCTGTCCCTGGGACAGAGAGCAGACGCATTTTTCCATAAAAAAGAATTTCATTGAGGAAACCTATGAGGTTATCGAAGCGATTAATAAGGAGGACTCAGAGCTTCTTAAAGAAGAGCTCGGCGACGTACTTCTTCAGATAGCGCTACATTCCGAAATGGAAAGCGAAAACGGAAACTTTGATATAGACGATGTAGTTAACGATATCGTTAAAAAGCTCGTAATCCGCCACCCTCATGTCTTCGGTGAGGTCAGAGCTGAAAACGAGGAGGAGGCTCTTGCCTCTTGGGACAGCGCTAAGGCGAAAACCAAGAATCTTAAATCCGCAAGCGAATCAATGCTCAGCGTTCCGAGAGAGCTTCCTGCTTTAATGAGAGCACAGAAAATACAGCACAAGGCGGCTAAGGTCGGCTTCGACTGGGAAAACGTCGACGGTGCTGTGGACAAGCTTTACGAAGAGATTAATGAGTTGAAAAAGGCAATGTCTCACGGCGATAAGGCTGAGACTGAGGACGAATTCGGTGACGTTCTCTTTACCTGCGTAAATATTTCGAGATTTCTTAAGCTCGACAGCGAGGAATGTCTTACAAATGCAACGGACAAGTTTCTCTCGCGCTTTGAAATCGTAGAAAGGCTTGCAAAGGAAAAGGGGATTGAAATGAAAAGCGCTTCTCTTTCTGAGCTTGATGAGCTGTGGAACATAGCTAAAAAATATTCAAAATAATTTTTTTGGAGGAATTATCATGAACAAAGCAGATTTAGTAGCAGCAGTAGCAGCAAAGGCTGAACTCTCAAAGAAAGACGCAGAAGCAGCAGTAGCAGCTGTTGTAGGCGCAATCACTGACGCTCTCGCTGACGGCGACAAGGTTTCTCTTGTTGGTTTCGGTACATTCGAGGTTAGAGCTCGTGCAGCTCGTCAGGGTCAGAACCCCCGCACAGGCGAAAAGATTAAGATTAAGGCAGCTAAGGCTCCCGCTTTCAAGGCAGGCAAGGCTCTTAAGGACGCTGTAAACAAATAAGATTCTTTTCTTCAGGGGTTGTCATTGACAGCCCCTGCTTTTTTGGTGAGATATGAGACTTGATAAATTTTTAAAAGTATCGCGTATAATAAAGCGCCGCACGGTTGCCAACGAGGCGTGCGACGCGGGAAGAATTGAGGTTAACTCAAAGCCTGCGAGGGCTTCATACGCCGTTAAGATAGGCGACATAATTACGGTTAATCTTGGTCAGAACAGCCGAAGCTTTGAGGTCCTTGAAATAAACGAGCACGCCCTGAAGCAGGAGGCGCTGAATATGTACAGAGAAATAAAATAACGGCTCCGCGGAGCCGTTATTTTTTTATTGATGTATTAAATTATCTGCGTCACTTTTCGCTATTCTTATTAAATCCTTTGTCGTATGGATTTCGTGCTTTTCAAGGGTGTATGACGCCGCCTGAATAAGACCGATAAGAATCATAAAGAAGATTATCTGTTTCGGCGAATTGAAAATATAATCCGAAAGTCCGAAAACAAGATACGAGCCGAAGGTTATAAAAAGCGTAACCGTAAGCATAAGCGTTTCGCTGCTGTCAATATCAATTTCAACAAGTTTTCCGAAAGCATAAAGAATTATTACGAAAAGCATTATAAGTCCGACTAATCCGAGCTCCATCCACATCTCGATTACAAAGTTATGAGAGTGCGGCTTATCAAGCCCGTATGTAAGAAGTACCGCGCCCGTGAATTCGCAGCCGAATCCCGTTCCGAAAATAAGCGCGCCTGCGTGATGGAAGATATAATCAAGAACGCTTTTCCAAATCTGAAAATGCATAGCCGAGGACTGAAGCGCCTCGTCGGTGTAGATATAAGGCTGATTTGAAATGCTTATTTTTCCGTAGCGGATAAGAAGCGACGGTACGACCGTTCCTGCAGAGGGAATAAGCGTGAGAAGAAGCCTTTTCCAGCCCTTTTTGAAGAATACGATAAACAGTACGAGCCACTGAGCGAGAAGAAGGTAACAGCCTGCTCTCGTCATAGTTGACGCCATACCTGCGCTGATAAATACAAGAGAAACAAACCATACGGCTTTGCTTTTCCTTGTTTCAGCGGTAAGAAGGAGGTAGGCTCCAAGTGAAAAGCCTACAATCATAAAGGTTGCGAGAAGGTTCGGGTTAGAGAAAAAACCGCTCGCCCTCTGCTTCCACATCGAGGTTACAATCTTGAATGGAAGCGCCTTGTAAACGGCTTTATCAAGATATCTGTAAACGGGCGTTACAACAATCTGTTTTTCGGTAATTTTTCCGTTTATAAGAAGTATGTAGCTTATCATCTGAGCCGCTCCGACTAATCCGTTAATCGCGGCGGACGAAACGAGCGCCTTTATGATTTTATCAATTTTTTCTCTTGTTCTCGCGAGGTTATAAATCATAACCTGAATAAGAATAACAGCCCACCAGAGCCCTGCGCAGCCAAGCGTATCAAGCTTTGTTTTTGACCAGATAGCCGAAATGAGCATATAGCACATAAAAACCATTTCGAGCTTTCCGATATTTCCTACCTTGGCGAGACGTCCTTCCTTTTTCCACTGCCGCTTAAAGATAATAAACGCTGCAAACAGTACGAAGGGGCTTACGTATTCGGGAAGCAGAAAGAATGAGAAAACAGTAAAAAGAAGCCAGTACCAAGCGGGGTTTGACTTGTACTTTTTCCTGAAATCAGCAAGTTCCTTTTTCATAAAGTACCGTCCAATTGTTAATTTGTATATATCATACTACTTTTTACCTTAATATGCAAGACTTTCATAATTATAAGATATAAAAATAAAACTTAATATTGCAATCTTTAAAATAATATAGTATAATGCTATATTGTCATATAATATTTTTTAGTTAAGGAGTAAAAGGCTATGAGCGATAAGCTTAACGAAAACTCTGTAAACGAAACAGAAGAAGTGCTTGAAAACAAAGCCGAAGAAACCTCGGCGGCGAATGAAAGCGAGCTTGAAATCAACGCCTCCTCGCCTAAGCTCGAGGAAAATGATAACTGGGAATTTGAGGCTACGGCTCACACGCTTGACGATACCTTTATCGAAAACGACGAGCTTGTAATTGAAATACCCAAGAGGGAAGCTTCAGACGAAACGCGCGAAAGACCTAAGGCACAGCCGAAGGAGGATAAGCCGAAGGAGCCTAAGGCTCAGAGAGATAACAGAAATACTACTATCTTTCTTCTTACCGCTATTCTCGGCGTTATCATAGTCGGCGCGCTCGTATTTCTCGGAATACGCTATTATACGGTTCCGTCTACTGTCGGCGCGAGCGAAACCCACGAGGTTACGAACCCCGGTAACGTAACTATGGAACTCGGCGGCGTAAAGATTACTGCGGGTATGTACAGTTATTATTATAATCAGATACTTACCTCCTACGCCTCTCAGGCTCAGCAGGGCGCTTACGACCTTGATATTACCAAGGATTTAAAGAAACAGAAAACTGAGGACAGCGACGGTAAAGAGATTACCTGGGATAAGAAAATCGCTGATGAAACCGAGGAATGGTTAAAGCAGCTTGCCGCTTATTATGCAAAGGGTACAGAGGACGGAATTACTCTCACCAAAGAGAATAAGGAAACAATCGACAGCGAGATTGAAACCGTTAAGAAATCTGCCGATCAGGCGGGAATTTCCGTTGACGATTACGTAAAGACCACGTACGGCGATTACGTAACCCTCGCAACGCTCAGAAAATCGAGCGAATGGTACCTTATAGCTCAGGAGTATTCGCGTAAGATGGCTACCGAGCTCCGCCCCTCAGTTGAAGAGGCTAATAAGTATTACGAAAAGCATAAGGACGATTTTCTTCAGATTAAGTTCTCGTGGCTTCCGATGATATTCAACAAGGATAATAAAGCAAAGGTTGAAAAGCAGGCAAAGAAATACGCTAAGGAAATCAAGAATTCCGACGACTTAAAGAAGATGATTCCGAAAGCGTGTAAGCAGCTTATTGACGAATACGTTGAAAGCGGTCAGTTCGGCGACGCCGACGCGGTAGCCGAGCAGATTGCTCAGTCAACCGAAGCCTCTCTGACAAAGTCTAATCCTAACCAGTATCCTCAGGATATGGTTGATTTCCTTTTTGACGAGAAAAACAAGGTCGGAACCTGTTCAACCATTACCGACGACCAGTACGACGCGGTATATATCGTATTAAAAGAGAGCGACGCCGCTCCCGTTGACGATAAGACCTATTCAGTCCGTCATATTCTCATTACTCCGTTTAAGTATAACAAGGACGGCGAAGAGGAAGAGGTTGAGGACGCCGAAAAGTATACCGACGAGGAATGGGCTAACGCCGATAAGAAGGCTAAGGCAGTTTACGACGAATTCCTTAATACAGATAAGAGCGAGTATCAGTTCTCGCTTCTCGCAGAAAAGTATTCCAAGGACCCCGGCTCCGTTTCGTCGGGCGGTCAGGGCGCTTACGGCGGACTCTATTATAAACAGAGTCTCGGAACGATGGTTGAGGAGTTTGAAAACTGGTCAACCGACGAGAAAAGAAAATACGGCGATACCGAAATCGTTAAGACGAAATACGGCTATCACATTATGTATTTCGTAGACCTTCAGCCCGACTATATTATGGATTGTATTACCGCGGTCAGCGTTGAAATGGAAGAGAAATTTATTGACTCTTACAAGTGCAAATACAACAAAGGCATTATAGAGAAGGTTAAGACTGCGGATATTGCAAAAATAAGAAAAGACTTTAAGGCTAACGCTTCCGCTCAGTCGGAAGTTGACGGCGAAGCGGCTAACCTTGTTACTCCCGAAGAGGAAGAGGCTGAGGAGGCTGCCGACGCAGCTGCCGCAGAGGACGGCGAGGCTGTTGCCGAAAGCGACGCCGCAAAAACCGAAGAATAAATCGCGAGGGCTTGCCCTGAAAGAATAAAACCGTAAAAGGAATGATAATTATGGCTAAGGAAACAGAAAACAAGGTGAGCAGACTCGACGCTAAGCGCGAGGCTGCCGAAAACACTAAAAACGAAATCAACGAAAGAATTGAAGAGTTAAGAGTTCAAATTCTTGACGAAAGCGACGAGAAGGTTAAAAAGCAGCTCCGTAAGGAAAGAGAAGAGCTTATCGAAAGAAGAAACGGTATCGTTATCTCCGACGATAAGGTCAGCGTTCCTATGAAGAAGAGCTCGAAGAAAAAGCTTCAGGCTTGTATTGCTGTCGTTCTTGTTGTTGCGCTTCTTTGCGCATATGTTGCAACGGGACTTGCCAAGAAGGGCTTTATCAGTACCCTCGGCTATCCTCAGAGAACCTTTACGGGTCTTGTTCTTACCGACTCAAACGGTAAGAAGCACAATATCAAGACCGTAACCTATAACTATTACTATGCAACCGCATACAATAATCTTGAACAGCAGCAGAGCTATCTCTCTCAGCTTTCGGGACTCGGCGGCGGTTCAGGCTCCGATGACAGCATTGATTTTGACAAGGCTCTTTCCGAGCAGGAAACAACTGACGAAGACGGAAAGAAGACCACCTGGGACAAGAAGCTCAACAAACAGGTAATGGACAGCATTAAAGAGCATTACGCGCTTTATTATGCAGCCGTTGACGCCAATAATGGCAAGGAGCCCGAGATTACCGAGGACCAGCAGAAGGAAATCGACGATACTCTTAAGGAAATCGGCGAAAACGCTACAAAAAATAAGTACACGCTCGACGCTTATCTTTCTCTTGCTATTGCTTACGGCGTAAATTCCGAGGTATTCAGACGCGAGGAAACGGTTAAGTATATCGCCGATAATTACAAGGAAAACTATAAGTTTACCGACGAGGAATACGACAAGTATCTCAAGGACCATAAGGAAGACCTTTTAGGCGTAGATATCAAGTATTTCGAGGCTACCTCTGAGGACGACGCAAAGGCGTTTGTTGACGAGCTTAAGGACGACGGTTCAAACTTTGAAGAGCTTGCTTCAAAGTATGCTGAGGACGACTGGGACAAGACCGCGAACCTCAACGAAGATAACGTTACATACTATAATCTCACAAAGTCAAATCTTATGTCTATGGGCGGCGCAATCGGCGTAGCTGACGAGAGCGAAGACGATAACGCTGAAAAGATATATAAAGGACTTGAATGGCTTTACTCAGACAAGAGAAAAGCAGGCGATAAGAAGAACTATTCAACCTCCGTTGTTTACGTAATCAAGCCCTCATATCTCTATAAGGGCAATACCGTTAACGTACGCCACATTCTTATTCAGCCGGAAAAGAAGAGCAAGGACGACGACGGAAAAGAGACGACCGAAACCGTTCAGGCTTCCGAGGCTTCCGAAAAGCAGCTTAAGAAGGCTGAAAAGAAGGCTAACGAGGTTTACGAGGAATTCAAGAAGGGCGATAAGACCTCTGATTCCTTTGCAGCGCTTGCCAAGAAGTATTCAGGCGACGGAAACGCTTCAACGGGCGGACTCTATGAAGATATTCCTACAAACCAGATGGTTCCAGTATTCAATAACTGGTGCTTTGATAAAAACCGTAAGGCGGGCGACAGCGCTATCGTGCTTTCGGAATTCGGTTATCATATTATGTACTTTGAGGGTGCAACCGAAAATCCCGTATGGCATAAGCTTGCCGATTCCGTTCTTTCTGCGGACGAATCTGATTCTTCGCTGAAAAACATTACCGAAAAGGCTAAGCTTAAAACCTCGTTTATAGGTTCACGCTATTTCGTAAAGGACGTAGAACTTAACTGATAAGATTAAAAACTATGGATAAAACTTTTAAGAACGACGAGCTTGAAAAACTAAAAATAGAAAACGCGAGACTTCTTGCGGCGCTTGAGGACGCCGAGTATGAGTGTGAAAGGCTTGAAATAATAAATTCAAATCTTGAACGTCAGCTCAGCGAGGCTAACCGCGAGCTTGAGAAGAATATAGAAATTCTTCAGGGCTTTAAGAGCGACATAGAAGGGCTTGTAAGCTCGTTTGAAAAAGTTAAGAACGAATAGTTATTTATACCCCTGACAGTGCATAGTATTGTCAGGGGTGTTATTATGAATGAAGAATTTGACAGAGCAAGGCATACCTTAACTCTCGAAAACAGGGAAACGCTTGAAATGAGCGGTATTAAGGACGTAGACGCTTTTAACGAGGACGAAATCACGGCTAAAAGTTCGATGGGAGATATAATAATAAAAGGAAGCGCGCTTCACGTTGACGAGCTTAATCTCGAAACGGGTAGACTGAAAGTAAGCGGAAAAATCGGCGCCTTTGTTTATAACGATAAGCCGACGGCTAAGGGCTTCTGGGGGAAGGTGTTCTCATAGACTCCGCCCCTTTTGTATTTGCGTTCCTCGGACTTGCCTTCGGAATTCTGTTCGACTTTTTCACCTCGGTTGAAAGAGCGGTTAATAATAAGCCGTTTTCGTTCATACTTGATTTGTTAATGACCGTTTCGGCTTCGGTTGTTTACGGCTGCGCTATGATAGCATTCTCAAACGGAAATTTCAGAGGACCCCTCTTCCTTTTGGGCGCCGCCGTTTTTGTAATATATTTCCTTACGCTGCATAAAATACTTTTCCCCATATTTTGTGGAATACTTTACCCCTTGCGTAAGATATTGAAATTTTGCTCAAAAAAGTTAAAAAATAGTAAAAAAAGTTTAAAAAAGGTATTGCATTTTGGTAAATAGATATATTATAATATAATGGTATCAAAGGAACATCTTAAAACTTTAGGAGCGATAAATTTGAAAGCAAAGATTAAACAGCTTGATAAGAAAACGGTTACAAAGTATCTTATGATTGCTTTGTTTGTTTTGGTTGCAATTTACTGTTCCGTTGTTCTTGTCGGTAACTATTCCGATATAAGTAAGCTCAGGGCTGAGGCCGCTGAGGCAAATGTTAAGTATCAGCAGCAGGTCAAAGAAAACGAAAAAATCGAGGCTGTACTTAATTCAAAAAACAAAGACAGATATATTGAAAAGAAGGCGAGAGAAAAGGGATACGCCAAGGATGGCGAAACTGTTTTCTATGATATTTCGTCAAGCAAGTAAATAATAATTATGCGGACGAACAGCCCCTGTTCGTCCGTTTTTTTGTATGAGGATAGTATTATGTATTTTAAAATGGTCGCGCCCTGTCTTATGGGCGTTGAGGGCCTGGTTTCAGACGAGCTTAAAAATATGGGCGCCGAAAATGTTACTGCCGAGAACGCGAGAGTCTTTTATGAAGGCGACGAAAGCATACTCGCAAGGGCGAATATCAATTCGCGCTTCGGCGAGAGAATTCTTATAAATCTCGCGCGTTTTAACGCCGTAAGTTTTGAAGAGCTCTTTCAGGGCGTAAAAAGAATTAACTGGAGCGATTATATCGGCGTGAGGGATACCTTTCCCGTTAAGGGCTTTTCTCTTTCAAGCGCGCTTCACTCCGTTCCCGACTGTCAGAAGATAGTAAAAAAGGCGATTGTTGAAAGTCTTAAGGAAAGCTATAAGGTTAACTGGTTTGAAGAGACGGGTCCCGTTCATCAGATACAGTTTTCAATTATGAAAAACGAGGTCTGCATTATGCTTGATACCTCGGGCGCAGGGCTCCATAAAAGAGGCTACCGCCCCGTAGGTAATGACGCGCCAATCCGCGAAACTCTCGCCGCGGCTATGTGCTCGCTTTCAAGGCTGAGACATTATCACACTATGTACGACCCCTTCTGCGGAAGCGGAACGGTTGCGATTGAGGGCGCGCTTCTCGCTAATAATATTGCCCCCTCTGTTAAAAGAGGCTTTGAGGCGGAGCGTTGGGGGCTTTTTAATCAGGGCGTTTGGGAAAGCGAAAGAGAACGCGCGCACGATTTAGTAAAAAAGGATACCGATTATATAGCTTTCGCAACGGATATTGACCCTCGCTCGGCTGAGCTTACAGAGCTTAACGCAAAAAGAGCGGGAGTAAGTAACTTTATAAAGGCGGGCGTCGCCGACGTGAGAAACTTTAATCCGACTACCGAA
>CAMVRG010000059.1 GCA_947169815.1 uncultured Clostridia bacterium
TTTTTCTTGATTGCGTTTTGACGTATGTTTCTTGAAAAACTGCCGCGCACGTCGAATTAATTGTTAATTTTTATTGTAAATATCCTTCCCTTATGCTATTATATATAATTAACAGAACTTTAAAGGAGAACAGGAATGTCAAAGGTTTACCGAGTATTTGTTGAAAAGAAAAAAGGAAACGATATTGAAGCGGGAAATATCCTTGCCGACCTTCGTGAAAATGTCGGAATCACCTCGCTTGAGGATCTTCGTCTCATTAACCGCTACGACGCCGAGGAGCTGAGCGAGGAGGAGTTTAACAAGGCTGTTCGCCAGGTGTTCTCAGAGGCTAACCTCGACAACGTATACAGCGAGCTTTCTTTTGATGAGGGCTGGCAGTATTTCGCAACCGAGTATCTCCCGGGTCAGTACGACCAGAGAGCCGACTCCGCAGCGCAGTGTATTCAGCTTCTTACCGCGGGCGAAAGACCGCGCGTTGCTTCTGCAAAAATAATTGCGGTTAAGGGTAACGTTACCCCCGACGAGTTGAAAAAGATAAAGGCGTATATGATTAACCCCGTTGAATCGCGCGAGGCGTCAATGGAGCTTCCCGATACGCTTGACATTAAATCCGACATTCCCGAAAACATTCCCCGTATAAACGGCTTTATCGGTATGAGCGACGGCGAAATCGCCGCTTACCACGCCGAAATGGGCTTTGCGATGAGCGTTGCCGATTTGTGCTGGGTACGCGATTACTTTAAAAACGACGAAAACCGCGACCCCTCGCTTACCGAGCTCAAGGTAATCGACACCTACTGGTCAGACCACTGCCGCCACACAACCTTCGCAACTCAGCTTGACGAAATTAAAATCGACGAAAGCAGGTATTCCGCCGCTATTGAAAAGGCGCTTGAGGAATACTTTGAGGTAAGAAAAGAGGTATACGGCGAGCGTAAGGATAAAATCGTATGCCTTATGGATATGGCGTGTATCGGAACAAAGGCGCTTAAAAAGAGAGGCTTCGTTGACGACCTTGACGAAAGCGAGGAAATTAACGCCTGCTCAATCAATATCGACGTTGAAATCGACGGTAAAAAGGAGCCGTGGCTTTTACAGTTTAAAAATGAAACCCATAACCACCCGACCGAAATCGAGCCCTTCGGCGGCGCGGCGACCTGTCTCGGCGGCGCAATCCGCGACCCGCTTTCGGGACGCGCCTACGTATACCAGGCTATGCGCGTAACGGGCTCGGGCGACCCTACTACTCCCTTTGAGGAAACTCTCGACGCGAAGCTGCCTCAGAGTAAAATCACCGTCGGCGCGGCACAGGGCTATTCCTCCTACGGTAACCAGATAGGACTCGCAACGGGCCAGGTTGTTGAGCTCTACGACGAGGGCTACGTAGCAAAGCGTATGGAAATCGGCGCGGTTATCGGCGCTTCCCCGAAGGAAAACGTTATCCGCGAGGTACCTCAGGACGGCGACGTTATCGTTCTCCTCGGCGGACGTACGGGACGCGACGGCTGCGGCGGCGCAACGGGCTCCTCGAAGGCGCACAATTCAATGTCTATTGAGACCTGCGGCGCCGAGGTGCAAAAGGGTAATCCCCCGACGGAAAGAAAGATTCAGCGCCTCTTCAGAAATGCCGAGGTCGCTAAAATGATTAAGCGTTGTAACGATTTCGGCGCGGGCGGCGTATCGGTTGCTATCGGCGAGCTTGCCGACGGACTCAAAATAGATTTGGACAAGGTTCCGAAAAAGTACGACGGACTCGACGGAACCGAGCTCGCAATCTCCGAGTCACAGGAGAGAATGGCTGTTGTAATCGACAAAAACGACGTTGAAAGATTTACCGCTCTCGCGAACAGTGAAAACCTTGAGGCAACCGTAGTTGCGGTTGTAACCGATGAAAACAGACTTGAAATGACCTGGAGAGGCGATAAAATCGTCGACCTTTCCCGCGATTTCTTAAATACAAACGGCGTAGTTCAGCACGCTAAGGCTGAGATTTCCGCCGTATCCGAAAACGAATACAGGACCGCCGTCCCGAAGACTCTCGGCGGTATGACTAACGCCGAGGCGCTTAAAGCAAATCTTTCGCGCCTTGAGGTCTGCTCACAGAAGGGACTCGTAGAGCGTTTTGACTCCTCAATCGGCGCCGCTACGGTTCTTATGCCGTATGCGGGTAAATATCAGCTCACTCCCGAGGACGCAATGGTTGCAAAAATTCCGCTACTCAAGGGCGAAACGGACTCGGCAAGCGTTATGGCTTACGGCTTTATCCCCAAGCTCTCAAGCTGGTCGCCCTTCCATTCGGCTGCATTTGCAGTAACCGAATCCCTTGCAAAGCTCGCCGCCGTAGGCTGCGACCCCTCAAAGGCAAGGCTTACCTTCCAGGAATATTTTGAAAGACTTAACGACGTTCCCTCGCGCTGGGGCAAACCGACCGCCGCTCTTCTCGGAGCGCTCTCGGCTCAGCTCGGATATAAAACTCCGTCAATCGGCGGAAAGGACAGTATGAGCGGCTCGTTTAACGAGCTTGACGTTCCGCCTACCCTCGTTTCCTTCGCGGTAGGTATGAGCGAGGCTTCAAAGACCGTCTCCGCTAAATTCAAGAGAGCAGGAAGCACGGTTAAGCTCCTCCCCGTCCCCATTGACGAGGCGAGCGGACTCCCCGATTTTGATAAGGCTATGGCGCTTATGATGAGCGTTTACGAGGGCGTAAGAAACGGAAAAATTCTCGCCGCTTCGGTAGTTAAAGAGGGCGGCGTGGCAGCCCAGGTATGTAAAATGGCGTTCGGCGACAAGCTCGGCTTCACCTTCGCTCAGAATCTCAGCGCCGAAACTCTCTTCGCCCCGCTTCAGGGCTCGTTCGTAGTCGAACTCGGCGAAGGCGACGCCTTTGACGGAATAACCCTCGGCACAACTAACGATAATTCCGTATTCATTATCGACGGCGCGGTTTATACCTGCGACGACCTTATAGACGAATGGACCAAAAAGCTCGAAAAGGTATTCCCGACGGATTCAAAAAAATCCGCAGACATAAAAGAAAACGTTCCGCTTTACAAGGAACGCAGTATATTTATCGCTAAAAACAAGGTCGCAAGACCTAAGGTGTTTATCCCCGCCTTCCCGGGTACTAACTGCGAGATTGATACTGCCCGCGCATTTGAAAAGGCGGGAGCAGAGGCGAGCATCCTCGTTGTTAACAACCTCTCCTCAGCCGCAATTAACGAAACTATTGACAAGATGGTTAAGGAAATTGAAAGCGCCCAGATTGTAATGCTTCCGGGCGGCTTCTCGGGCGGCGACGAGCCCGAGGGCTCGGGCAAGTTTATCGCAACTACCTTCCGTAACCCGAGGGTGAGCGAGGCGGTTGAAAACCTTCTTAACTGCCGCGACGGTCTTATGCTCGGTATCTGTAACGGCTTCCAGGCGCTTATAAAGCTCGGTCTCGTTCCCTACGGAAGAATAGTTGAAACTAAGGAGAACGACCCGACTCTTACGTTTAATACAATCGGCAGACATATTTCTCAAATGGCATACACAAGAGTTACGAGCGTTAAATCCCCGTGGTTCTCTTCAGTTAACGCGGGCGACGTTTTCGCCGTTCCGATTTCTCACGGCGAGGGCCGCTTCGTAGCCGAAAACGAGGTTATGAAAAAGCTTATTGAAAACGGCCAGGTCGCTACCCAGTACGTAAACCTTGACGGCGAGGTATGCGCCGATATGCCGTTTAAGCCTAACGGCTCGGTATGCGCCGTTGAGGGTATTACCTCTCCCGACGGACGCGTTCTCGGCAAAATGGGCCACTGCGAGCGTAAGGGCGATAATCTCTATTCCAACGTTCCGTTTGAAAAGGATATGAAGCTCTTTGAAAGCGGCGTAAAATATTTTAAATAAGGAAATACATATGGATAATAATCATAAACACCATCACTCCGAAGAGCACCGCCGCGAGGTTTCAAACCGCCTTGCAAGGGCTATCGGTCATTTACAGAAGGTTAAAAAAATGGTTGAGGACGACGAGGACTGCTCAGAGGTATTAGTTCAGCTCGCCGCCGTAAAATCGGCTATAAATAATACGGGCAAGGTCATTTTAAAAGACCATATGAACCACTGTATCGTCCACGCCGTCGAGGACGGAGATACGGAAATGCTTTCCGAGCTCTCCGACGCAATAGATAAGTTTATTAAATAAAACACAACGCAAAATCTCAACGCTCAAAACTAAAAACCAAAAGCTAAAAAAAGCCTCAGTTCGTTCTGAACTGAGGTTTTTTCTTATTTTCCGTTCCAGCCGTAGGACTTGTTTCCCTTTTTCGTAAGGCTTATGCACTGTCCCGATAACACCTTAAGCGCCGAGCCCTTACCGCTTTTACAGTAAAGCTTGTTCTTCTTAATTGTAACCATTCCGTATTTCGACGAGGTATGCGAATAAATCTGCATAGCCTGACGTCCGCCCTTGACTGTGTTATTCGTAACGGTTATCTTGCCCTTGCTGAGCTTTGAGTTAGAGCCGAAGCAGGCGAAGTGAAGCCCGATTGTATACGCGCTGCCCGAGCCGCTCGCCTTTGACATTATAGTGTTATTTGAAACCGTTGCGCTTTTCGTGTTGAAGAGCGATACGCCCTCGCCCTTTCTTCCCGTTATTACGTTGTCTTTAATAACGATGTTCGTATGTAGCTTTTTAAGATATTTTCCGTTTTCGCCCCTCGTGTAGTTAGCGACTACTCCGCGGTTGCCGATTATAGTGTTATTCTGAATTGTAACGTTTTTACAGGTCGCGCCGTTCTGAAGGTCCTTTGCAAGAGAGGTCTTAAACGGCTTGCTTTCAAGAAAATACGCCGTAGTATGAGTTGCGACGTCAAGCTGAATTGCCTCCTCGGTCTGCGAGTCGGAGCTTCCGAGCGGAGTAATAACGCAGTTTGAAATAAGAACGTTTTTACACGCAACAAGCTCGATTGAATGTCCGCTCGCCTTGGCGTGGTTCAGTCTTACGTTTTTAATGGTAATGTTGTTTCCGTGGATAATCTTAATCGACGAGCCCGAATTTCCGTTTTTATTCGGGTATTTCCAGTAGCCGCCGTTTAAGGTAAAGTTTTCAATAGACTTGTACTTTGTCTTGGTCGGGATATTGAACATTACGCATTTTTTACAAACGATAGTCGCGCCCTTTGCGTTTATCGTCTGATTGCTTGAAATATGAAGCGCGCCGTCAAGGTAGTAGGTCTTTCCCTTAACAAGCGTTACCGTTCCGTTTTTGTCAAGCTCGCGCTGAATATTCGTCTTATCGGTATATCCGCCCGTCTTTCCGCTCGGCTTAACCGTTCCCGCGTATACGGGCTTAGCCGAAAAGAGAACAAATAATACCACGAGTATAGCAACAACTGCCGAAACCGTTAATAAAGTCGTGCTTTTTCTACTCTTTGTCATATTATCACTCCTTATGCCTAATAATTATAAGTCGGAATAATACGCTTTGTCAACCGTTTCGCCGAAACTGTAACCTTTTCAGAGCAGTAAAAAAAAGAGCCTGCGGCTCTTTTTTACTCTGTTTTTCCCATAACGTCAAGCGGGTTAACCGCTTTTCCGTCAAGGCGCGTTTCGAAATGAAGGTGCGTTTCGTCCTCGCCCTCGCAGGGAACCTTTCCGAGCGTCCCTATCTTATTTCCGATATTAACCGTGCTGCCCTTTTTAACCGCAACGCTTTCGAGACCGCAGTATTTCGCAACGAGCTTTCCGCCGTGGTCGATAACGACTACGTTACCGAGCATATTATCGGTATAGGTATCAAGCACGAGCCCGTCGTTAACCGCAACTACCTCGTCGCCCTCTTTTCCCTTAAAGTCAACCGCCGCGTGCGCTCTGTAATCGCCCATAGTCGAATCGAAAACAAGTTCCTCGGTATAGCCCTTATTTACCGCCTCGGAAAGCGGGTATTTATAAAAGCTCTTGTACGGCGTGTTGTTCTTTCCCGTCGGCATCGAGGTCTTTTCCTTTGTTGTTTTTTCGCTCGTTTTACCCTGCGTTTTTGCCGCGGTCGTGCTTTCCGTTTTCTTTTCGGTCGTTTCCTCAATAGTTACCGCTCTCTGTACCTCGGTAGTAACCTCAAGCGTCTGATTTTCGTTTACGGGGTTATTCTTCTGAGCCGATTTCGGCGCGGCTGAATAGTAAACGATTAAGCCGAGCGCGATTATACAAAGACATACTACCGAAAAAAGCGCCTTTACGTTTTTGTTTTCTTTATTATTATAATTCGTTTTTGACATAATGTAACACCTCGGCATTATTATGCGCCGAGGCGTTACATTTTATACCCAAAGGCTTTTTATTTTGTTTATTATTTCGTCTTCCGTCGTCCGGCTGTCATATTCAACGATTTTAATATTCATTTCTTCCGCGCGGTTTCTCAGCGAACAGGCGTGGGGCGTATTGCCGAGGGAATAGGTAATAAGCGCCGTTTTTGCTCCTTCGCCGCCGAATTTTTCGGCAACAACGCTGAGTTTATACAGCTCGTTTGAATCAACCGCGCCGCTTTTACAGGAAACGAAAACGGGCTTTTCCCTATGTAGCATTACCGCGTCAATCTCGTTTCTGACGTCGGTTGCCGAATTGAGAATTTCGCCGTCCCAGTCTATTACAACGCCGGTCATAACCTCGTCATAAACCTTTTCTCCGTTATCCTCCGCCTTATCTGCAAAAAGATACACCGCCATTTCCAGCGCCTGACCTGATTTTGTAAGACAGCGTTTAACCTGTTCGTTTTTAAACGAGATATAAAGCATACCGCCCCTTTCTTCACACCTTGTAAGCAGTCCGTGTTTTATAAGCGGTTTTATAATACTTCTTCTTTTGAAAACATATCCGTTTTTTATGCTTTCAATATCCGCCCTCACGTTGAGAGAATCCCTTTCGCAGACGGACGCCGCCCTTGCAAAAACGGCAATCTGGCTGTTCCAGTATTCATGCGCCCTGTTTGAAATCGCCCACATAACGCGGATGTCGTTTTCAAAGTCCTCACTTATTTCCCATTTTGCGGTGCCTATGTACCCTTCGCCTTCGTAAACTATACATCCGCCGTGGTTTTTAATGAACGTTTCTATTTTTGATGCTTTTTCCTCTTTTATCATTTTGCTTCCTCTTTTACCGACTCTCTAAGTAAGTCCAAAACAAATTTTACAATTTCAATCGGCTTATCGCCGAGAGTTTTAACGGATATATACGGCCGTTTAGCCGATTTAAACGAAGCCCTGCTTCTCATCGCTTCGTTGAGCGCAACAAGGTATTCAACCTTAACCTCGTCGATATAAAGATTTACCGCGCCCGCGCTCTGCTTAATCTCGTTAAAACCGAGAGAGAGAGCCGTGTTTCTTAAAAGCGCAATCTCAACAAGCCCGTAAACCTGCGGCGGCGGAGCGCCGAAGCGGTCTGTAAGCTCGTCAAAAACGTCCTCGGCGTCATTTTCGCTTTTAATATTCGCAATCGCCTTGTACATAGCAAGGCGCGCCTGGGTTGAGGTAATATAATCCTCGGGAATAGCCGCGTCGACGGGAAGGTCGATAAGACACTCGGCTTCCTTTTTGTCGGGCAGGCGCTCGCCCTTTTCCTCCTGAACCGCCTCTTCAAGCAGCTTAAGGTACATATCGTAGCCTACCGATTCCATATGCCCGTGCTGTCTGTTACCGAGAAGCGAGCCCGCGCCCCTTATCTGAAGGTCGCGCATAGCGATTTTAAAGCCCGAGCCGAATTCGGTATATTCCCTTATTGCCTCAAGTCTTTTCGCCGCAACCTCCGAAAGCGCGCTTCCGCGCTTAAAGGTAAAGTAGGCGTGGCCCCGTCTTGACGAACGGCCTACCCTTCCCCTTATCTGGTGAAGCTGGGCGAGACCCATTCTGTCGGAGTTTTCTATTATAAGCGTATTGACGTTGGGAACGTCCACGCCCGTTTCAATTATAGTAGTACAGACGAGGATATCTATTTCGCCTCTTATAAGCCCGTCCCATACGTCGCTGAGCTGCTCCTCGCTCATACGCCCGTGGGCTATACCTATACGCGCGTCGGGAATCGCCTTTTTTATCTGCATAGCGGTAAGGTCGATAGAGTCAATGTTATTATGAAGGTAATAGCACTGACCTCCGCGCGAAAGCTCCCTTTCCATCGCCTCAACGAGAATTCCGAAATCGTATTCGATAACATAGGTCTGAACGGGGTATCTGTCGCTCGGCGCCTCCTCTAAAAGAGACATATCCCTTATTCCGCTCATCGCCATATTAAGCGTTCTCGGAATAGGCGTAGCCGAAAGCGTAAGCACGTCGACCTTCGGGAATTTTTCTTTTATTTTTTCCTTTTGCGCAACGCCGAAGCGCTGTTCCTCGTCAACTATAAGAAGTCCGAGGTCTGCAAAGCGAATATCCTTGCTTATTATTCTGTGAGTTCCGATAAGAAGGTCAACGCGTCCCTGCGCGAGGTCGCGCAGCACCTCCTTCTGTTTGGTAGGCGATACAAAGCGAGAAAGCATTTCAATCCTTACGGGATATGGCTCAAGACGTTTTTTCGCCGTCTGGAAATGCTGCATCGCAAGCACGGTAGTGGGAACAAGAATTGCGCACTGCTTACTGTCGCCTATACATTTAAACGCAGCCCTGAGCGCAACCTCGGTCTTTCCGAAGCCTACGTCGCCGCAAAGGAGTCTGTCCATAGGCGAGGGCTTTTCCATATCGCCCTTAATCTCCTCGGCGCAGCGAATCTGGTCCTCGGTTTCCTCGTATTCAAAGCGAAGCTCAAAATCGCGCTGTAAATCCGTATCGTCGGAAAAACAGTAGCCCTTCGTGCTCAGTCTCTTGGCATAAAGAGCGATAAGCTCCTTCGCCATATCCTGAACGCTCGCCTTGACCCTGCTCTTCGTCCTTGCCCAGTCGCCCGAGCCGAGACGGTTAATCTTTACGCGCGAGTTTTCCTCGTCGGGACCTATATATTTTGATACAAGGTCAAGCTGGGTTACGGGGACGTAAAGAACGTCGCCCTTTGCGTATTCGATTTTTATATAGTCCTTACGCACGTCCTGAATTTCAAGAGGGTGAATTCCCTTGAATATTCCTATTCCGTGAGTCGCGTGTACGATATAGTCGCCGACGGTAAGCTCGTCGAGCGAGTGAAGCGCGTCCTTTGAGGAAAAGCGCTTTTGTTTCTTTTTACTCTGCGTTCCCCTTCCCTGGGTTATGAGCGCAAATTTTGTAGCCGCGTCCTTAAAGCCCGCGGAAAGCGAGCCCGAAATAATGTTTATATGCCCCGCAGTAAGCTCAGCGGGAGGCTTTTCAAAATATACCGCGCTCATTCCGCCGTCGGTTAAGTCGTTCGCAAGCGCCCTGCCCGCCCTTGACGTACCCGCGGTTACAACTACCGTATAGTTAGTTTTTACAAGAGGATAAAGCTCCTCCCTGAGCTGAGAGAGCGTACCCGAAAACGGTGCGGTTTCGTACATTTTAAAAGTTGAAAGGTGTTTTACGGGCGTGTCAAAGCTGCCCCTCGGGAAGGAGTCAAGATATACCGCGCCGTGTCCCTCGTAAACCTCGCACAGTTCTTCAAAGCTGAGCATAAACTTATCGAGTCCCCTACAAAGCGAGCCCTCGTCAAGCAGCCATTTAAGCTCCTCGTTCATCAGCTTATTCGCGTTTTCGCATTTTTCCTTAACGCCTGCCGTTTCGCATACGATAAGAAGCCCGTCAAGGTAATCGAAAAGCCCTCCCGATTCATACGCGAGCGGAAGATACTTGTCGCTGCACCTGAGCGAAATACCGTCCTTCAGCTTGTCGCTGTCCTTATAAAGCTTTTCCCTCGCTTTTACCGCCTTGCCTTTAAGAGAGGCAGCGAGAGCGTCAATACGTTTTGCCTGCTCCTCCTTTGAGGAAAAAAGCACCTCGGTTGAGGGTATTATTTTTACCTCTTTAACAGTACCCGTTCTTCGCTGGGTAGCAATATCGAAGCGGGCTATTGAATCGACGAAATCGCCCCACAGCTCAATTCTCACGGGAGCGTCGGCGCCAGGGGGATAGACGTCGAGAAGTCCGCCTCTTATAGCAAACTGAGCCGTTCCGTCAACCTCGTCAAAACGCGTATAGCCCGCCTTAACAAGTCTTTCGGCGGTATCGTCAAGGCTTATTTCGTCGCCCGTTTTTATCGTAAAGGTTCTTTCAAGAAGCGCCTCGGGCGGCATTGTAAGCTGAACCGCCGCACCGACGGAGGCGACTACCGCCGTATAATTTCCGCTTAAAATATTGGCGAGAACGCCGAGTCTCAGCTGCTCGTATTCGCGGCTTATGCCCTCAACCTCAAGGAAGGTGAACTCTCTTTTCGGGTACAGTAAAACCCCGCTCTGAAAAGCAGAGAGGTTTTCGTATAGCCTTACCGCGCCCGCGTCGTCGGGAGTTATTATAAAAAGCGTTTTATTCAGTTTTTCGCCGAGCGAGTGAGCGAGCGCCGCCTTTGCGGGGGCGGGCACGCCCGTTGCCCCAACAGGCGCACCATGGGGGATTGCTCTGCTGAGGCTGATAAATTCCTCGCTCTTTTCAAACATATTTGAAAAACAGCTCATATTCACTTTCCTTTATGTTCAGCCGAATTCAGCCGTTATATAAATTCATTGCCTTATCGGTTTCGCCGTTAACGAGCAGCTTAACCGCCTCAACAGAATTTTCAAGCGCCGTTTCAAGCTCCTTTTCGCTTTCCTTCGGGAAGTCGGAAAGAACCCAGTCTTTCATATCCCACTCGGCGTTCGGCTTTTTGCCCACGCCGATTTTAACTCTCGGAAACTCCTCGCCGATAACGGAAATAATACTCTTAATTCCGTTATGACCGCCCGCGCTTCCCTTTCGTCTTATGCGGATTCTGCCTATATCAAGGCTCACGTCGTCAAAAAGCACGATTACGTTTTCGTCGGGTATATTATAGTATTCCGCCGCCTCAAAAATCGCGTCGCCCGAAAGGTTCATCATAGTCTGAGGCTTCATAATAAGACAGCGAACTCCCGCGATTACCTCGTC
>CAMVRG010000060.1 GCA_947169815.1 uncultured Clostridia bacterium
CGGGTTTTGAATTCTCTTGAGATTCCTGCGCCGTGCCGTCAGCAGGCTGTGAACGCTCTTCCTCAGCACTCGGCTCGTTTTCGGCTTCGGCTTCTTGCTCTGCGGCAGGCTCGGGCGCCTCTTCCTCATTAATCTCTGCCGGCTCGGTTGTCGGCTCGGGCGCCGTTTCTTTTACGGGAGCGACAGCCGTTTTCACGACAGGCGCCGCCTTAACCCCGTTTCTTACCGCGCGTTCAAGAGCGGAAACTCTGTCAAGAAGGGCTGAAGCGTTTTCATCGAGCTTGGGCTCGCATAGCTTAACGAGAGCCATTTCAACCTCAATTCTTGCCGCCGCGCCGCCCTTTATTCTTACGAGCGTATTCTGGAAAAGCTCAAGCGCGTTAATTACGCCCTCAAGCGTAAATTCGTCGGCGCTTTTCTGAATTGAAGAGTATTCGTCGTCAGTACAGACGATAAGCTCGCGGCTCTTTTTAGCGGTTTTCACAACAAGGAAATTGCGGAAATGGTTAATCATTTCGACGCAGAGTCTTTCCATATCAAAGCTGTTTTCATAAAGAGAGCTTATAACGTTTATCGCCTCGTTTGTATTATGAGAGGAGATACAGCCTGAAAGCTGATAAAGCGCCTCGCGTCCCGCAAGACCTGCAACCTCGCTTACAAGAGCGCTTGTAATATGCTTACTCCTTCCCGCGCACTGGTCAAGCACGGAAAGTCCGTCACGAAGAGCGCCGTCGGCAATTCTTGCAATAAGAACCGCGGCGTCGGAGTCAAGCTCGAGCCCTTCCGCCTTACTTACCTCATTAAGCCTTACCGCCATAGTTTCGGGCTGAATTCGCTTAAAATCAAAGCGCTGACAGCGTGAAAGAATAGTCGCGGGGAGCTTCTGAACGTCGGTTGTCGCAAGGATAAATATAACGTGCTCGGGAGGTTCCTCAAGCGTTTTGAGAAGCGCGTTATACGCGCCCGCCGAAAGCATATGTACCTCGTCTATAATGTATACTCTGTATTTTCCCTTAGTGGGCGTATACCTTACCTCTTCTCTGAGGTCGCGGATATTATCAACGCCGTTATTCGAGGCGGCGTCAATTTCAACAACGTCGTAAATCGAGCCGTTGTCGAGCCCCTTACAGATTTCGCACTCGTTACACGGCTCGCCGTCCTTACTGTCGGGGCAGTTTACCGCCTTTGCGAGAATCTTAGCGCAGGTAGTCTTACCCGTTCCGCGCGAGCCCGTAAAAAGATAGGCGTGGGAAACGCGTCCGTTAACTATTTCGTTTTTAAGGGTTGAGGTAACGTGGTCCTGACCGTATACGTCAGAAAACACCTTAGGTCTGTATTTCCGATATAAAACCTGATACATTTTTTTACTCCCTTTAAAAAATGTGCCATTGAGCACTTTATGTAACGTACAGACTTGTCTGAGGCACACAGAATAGTCCACTTATTGCTGCTCGGTTCCCCGCCTGACAAGGTTCGTAGCATCCCGTCGCACAGGGCCCATACGCTACATAAAATGCACAAAGGCACTCTTTTCGCACATATTATACAATAAATATATTATAAAATCAATAGTTATTTTTCCTTTATAAGCACTTTTTCAACCGCGCCGTAGTAAATAAAGTGAAAATCCTCAGTCGGGTACTGCGAGCCGATTATCGTTTTATCTATAAACTGCCCGCTTTCAAACTTACCCTTAGCGACCTTTCTACAGATTAAAACGAGCTTTGCCTCATTAAAATACGGAGCGTTTTCGTCGAATACGGGAGTGAGGTTACACTCCTTGATTTTATCTGTATCGCGTCCGCTTTTCGAGCCGCATACGGCGTGGATTTTTTTCATATCCGAAGGATAAAACGAAAGGGTAAAATAATCCTGCTCCTCAAGGAATTTTACGGTATATCTCTGAGGGCGGATATATATTGTTACCATATCGAGTCCCCAGAGCTCGCCGAGAGCTCCCCACGATACCGTCATAGTATTGAGTCCGTCTTTATCTCCCGCAGTAACGAGCCCCCACTGTGAGTCAAGCAGGTCAACCGCGTTTTCCTTAATATCTTTTACATTAATTTCCTTAAACATAATATCACCTCAGTTAATTATATATTATCTTTTTTTATTTTACTACTGTAATTTACAATTATTATTCCCGCCGCAACAAGTATGAGAGAAATGATTATCGCAGGAACCGAAAACCTTTCGCCCCTTACAAACAATGCGGAAAGAATACAGCCGAATACGGGGGTCATAAACGAACATACGGCAACCCGTGAAACCTCGTTATATTTTAAAAGTATGCTCCACAGCGAATACGCCGCAGCCGAAACGAACGCAAGGTAAAGCGTAATAAGTATTCCGCTTGCGTTTATTACTTCAAGCCTTCCCCCAAAGATAAGCCCGAATATTACCATTACCGCGCCGCCCGCCATAAACTGCCAGCCCGAAAGCATAGTCGGCTCCTCGGTTTTTGAATATTCCTTAATAAAGTTAGAGGAAAAGGCATAGGAAATACTTGAAATAAGAATAAACGCCTCGCCCGTAAAGCCGCCCGTTGAGACGAACGCGTCAAGGCTGACTGTAATTACGCCCGCAAAGCCGATAACGCTACCGATAATTTTATTCGCGCCGAGTTTTTCGCTTCTGAATATAAACGCAGATATTATTATCGCGAAAAACACGCTCGCGCCGCTTATTACCGAGCCTCGCTCTCCGCTTGTATATGCAAGTCCGAGATAGAAAAATATATACTGAATAACCGTCTGAAAAAGCGAAAGCACCGCGATTTTTTTAAACGCAGTCTTTTTCGGAATAAGCGCCTTGCGTTTTACCGCGGAAAACAATACTACTGTTAAAACACCTGCAAGAAAAAATCTGATTCCCGCAAAAAGAATTATAGTCGCATTATCGCCGCTTTTAATATCAAGATATGAGTATCCGAGCTTTATGGCGGGAAAAGCCGAGCCCCAGAGCAGACAGCATACCGCCGCCGTAAGCCACATAACAGAGGGCTTTTTAAGTTTATTTTCCATAGTCAAAAAAACCGGGCGGCAGAGCCGCCCGTATCAGTTAATTATTAACCTCTTGTTATTCCCTTTGAAGATTTAAGGAAATCATCGGAAGCCGGGAAGGTATTTGAATATTCAAGGTCCATAGTTGCGCTCTTATCCTTAATAATAGTAACGTTAGCGTGAGTAATATCAAGATGAACCTTCATCATATAGAACGCCTTTGTAACTTCCTTAGTCTTTGTATCTACTGTAACTTCGCCTGTACCGCCCTGATAGAGAACCTTAATGTTATCGTTAGCGTCGCCCTGTGAGAAGGAAAGTACGCTGATCTGAGATACGGTACCTGTAATGTCGCCAAGTACGTTGAAGAAACGTCCCTGAGAATCCTTGTCTGCGAAAGAAAGCTCAGCGCCCTTAGGCTGAATCGTAATTGTAATAGTTCCGTCGCCGTTATCCTTAACGTTGCAGGCGAGAACGTCATCAGCGGTAAGATGAGACTGCTTTTCGTCAATCTTGCCGTCGTCTCTTGTATCGTACTGCGGGTCTCTGTTATCAGAGGGAGAAAGTCCCTTCGGAGAGCCGCTGAAAAGTCCGCCCATAATACCCGGAACGAGCTTATTGATAGTTGCGTTTTCTTTACCGTCAACAAGAAGAGAAGTGATTTCAAGCTTTTCGTCGCCGAGAAGCTTATAAAACGTCTTAGCCTCGCCGTTCTCTTTATAAGGCGCGGTAAGAGTCTTATTATAATTGAAAACCTCAACATAGTAGTTAACTACGTCTTCTACCGTCTTGAATTCGATTCCGCCGTATGTACCGGGAGTGAACTCGTCAATAACAGCTACGTCTTCCTGTGAAGCTCCGCCTTCTTCTCCGCCTTCGCCGGATTTTTCCGCAACCTTAGCAGGAGAAACAGCTACGAATACAACCGTTCCCACTAAAAGAATACAGAAAATGATAAATAAAATTTTGTTTACCTTGCTAAGTCCTGACTTAGCGCCAACATTTCCCTTTGCCATAAGTATTACTCCTTACAAAAGAATTGAATTTATTTTGTCTATTATATAATACATTAAATGTTTAACAAATTCAACATTTTTTTTCAAATTTAGTAAAATATATGCTATAATGAATACAAATCGGACATTCTGAGAGGAAATATTATGATAATTACGCCCGTCGCTCATATATTAAACGACTTTGACGATAAGTTCGCCGTACCGCGTCAGAGCGGAATTGCGGATATTAAATCAAGGATAATATTTGAAAAGGAATATAAAAGCGAAAACGCGGTGAGAGATATAGAGGGATTTTCTCATCTCTGGCTGATATGGGGTTTCAGCGAAAATGAAGAAGCCGAAAAAAGCCTTACGGTAAGACCTCCGAGGCTCGGCGGTAATAAACGGGTCGGAGTTTTCGCCTCTCGTTCCCCCTTCCGTCCGAATAATCTCGGGCTGTCAAGCGTCAGGCTTGAAAAACTCGAAATCATTGACGGCGCCCCCGTTTTAACGGTAAGCGGAGCTGATTTGATTTCGGGTACGCCGATTTATGACATTAAGCCGTATATACGCTTTACGGACTCACACCCCGACGCGGTTTCGGGCTTCGTTGAGGATAACGAATTTCCGCTCCTGGACGTTAAGATTGACGGAAGCCTGCTTACAAAAATCCCCGAAAGCAAACGTGATACGCTTTTGACAATTCTTAAAAACGACCCGCGCCCCGCGTACCACTCTGACTGCGGGAGAATTTACGGTTTTAAGTTCGCGGGATTTGAGATAAAATTCAGGGTAAACGGTAATGAAGCAGAGGTAATTTCGATAGAATGAACGTAAACGACAAGCATATGCTCGACCTTGCGCGGCGCAGCTTTGAGAGAAACTATAATACTTTCTCGGAATTTCTTAATCTCGACGAGATAAGCTCGCTTTACGCCCTTTCGCTCCCTGTTAAGTTCAGCCTTTTCGGGGGTTACGAGGGGGCGGAAAGACGGGTAGCCTGCTTCGGCGACGGCGAAAACGCCGACTATCCGATAGACTGTATCAGGCTATCCCCCGTCAGTCAGAAATTCGCGGATTCGCTTTCTCACAGAGATTTTTTAGGCGCGGTAATGAACCTCGGAATTAACAGAAATACAATCGGAGATATTGTAATAAAAGACAATATCGGATATCTTTTCTGTCTTGAAAGTATCAGCGAATATATAATAAATAATCTTACGCGGATAAAACACACTACGGTTGTCTGCGAGCTTGCAGACAGGAGCGTTGAATTTACCGCACCCGAGCCCGAAGCGCTTGAAACGACTGTTTCCTCTCTGAGGGCTGACGCCGTAAGCGCCGCGGTATACCGACTGTCAAGAAGCGCTATATCCGAGCTTTTCAGAGAGAAAAAGGTTTTCATAAACTCAAGGCTATGTGAAAAGGAGAGCGCCGTGCTTAAAGAGGGCGACATTGTAAGCGTAAGAGGCTACGGAAGATTTATTTTCAAAGAGGAAATACGAACGACAAAAAGAGGGCGGCTCGCCGTAAGGGTTTATATTTACAAATAAGCAATAATGTGATATTATAAAACCATAAAGGAGGAGCACTATGAAAAAGATAATTTCAATATTGCTTTCAGTACTTCTGACGCTCGGTGTGCTCTCGCCCGTTGTGGCTTTTGCAGAAGGAGAAATAGAAACTCTCAATATAGACTATTCAAGCCTTAAAGTTGAAATACCCGACGGAAAAAGCACGGCAGTTGCGGGAGATACGCTTTCAGTTTCGTTTAAAATTAACGACAATACGGCATTTGAAGGAATAATTATAGACTACTATTCCCCGTCAGGCGAAGAGTCATATTATGATTATAAAACCTACGATACCGAAACTAAAACGGTTACTTTCAGTATTCCGATAACTAAGAAAACGGAATCGGGAGAATGGAAAATATTTGTAATTGCAGCAATCGACGCTGACGAAAACGAAAAAGCCGTTTATAATTCCATGGCAACCTCCGAAACTCCGTCAGCCAATCTTTCGGCGGGTAATTTTACAGTTGAGGGAAACGTTCCCGACACTGAGCCCCCTGTAATAGATGTATCCTCATTGAGCCTTGATAAGAAAACGGTTGCCGCAGGAGATAAGGTTAAGCTTTCTCTTTCAATAAGTGACGAGTCGGAAACAAGCGCATATATTTATCTCGAAAGTCCGTCAAACTCTTCAACACGTTATAATCTTACATATAACGAGTCGGTCGGAAAGTTTGAATGTGAGATACCTGTAACTGAATATATGCAGGCGGGAACATGGAGCATTTCGGGTATCTATGCAAGCGACGATGAGAGCAATCAAGCTTCGGTTCAAAATGACGGAAAAGGCAATCTTTCCGCAGGCGATTTTATCGTTCAGCGTTCAATCAGCAGCGTATATATCGGAAAAATAAACGACGTTAAATACAGGGGCGAAGCAATAACGCCCGAGCCGTTTATTTCTGACGGAAACGACGTTCTTTTAAAGGACAGAGACTATACTCTTTCGTACCTCAACAATATTAACGAGGGCAAGGCTACTATAATAATTAAAGGCATTAACGGCTATACGGGTACGGCATATACGTATTTCAATATTTACGGACAGCCTAAGCCCGCCCCCATTATTCCGACTCCAACGGTAAAAAAGCCCGCCAAGGCTAAGATTACAAAGCTCTCGGCAGGTAAAAAAGCATTTACCGTTAAATGGAAAAAGCAAAGCTCGATAAGCGGTTATCAGGTTCAGTATTCGCTCAAAAAGAATTTCAAGAGCGCAAAGATAAAGACGGTTAAAAAATCAAAAACAAAATTAACCGTGAAGAAACTGAAAAAAGGCAAAAAGTATTATGTCCGCGTGAGAGCATATAAAACCGTAAACGGTAAAAAGTATTACGGTAAGTGGAGCGCTAAAAAGGCGGTTAGAATAAAATAAGACTAATTAAAGCGTTACGGAAATCCGTAACGCTTTTTTGTTATGCCAAATCAAATGTACTGTTCTTTAAGGTATAGTAGGTTGTATCGCCCTCCTGATAGGGCGTAAACTCTCCCGCTACGATAATTTCGGTATCGAGCGGCGGAAAGTCCTTCGGATAAACCATAAGCCTTTCGGGTACGAACTCTATCCCCTGCTGACAGCAGGCGGTAGCGTCGGGAATTACACAGGCGTAATAGTTTTTATTCTGCTCAACGTCCTGATATATCTGAAAATTACCCTTAATTTTTATTATCTTTCCGATATACTTATCAGGCTCGCTCATTATATTATAAACCTCGGAATAAACCGCAGTACCCGACATAAGACTTAAATCAAGGTCAACCGTCTTAACAGCCTCGGTTGTTGCAGCCTTGGTTGTCTCAGGCTCTTCCGTTTTCTTTGAACAGGCGGAGAAAACTGAAACGAGAGATATAATACTAAGAAGTAAACAAATCAGCTTTTTCATTTTTTAATCACTCCTATAATATAGAAAACTAAAAATCCCGCAATATCAACGCCTACAATAGTTGAGCCGACGGGCGTACCGCAAAGAATTGCAATCAGCAAGCCCGTTACCGCACAGAATACCGAAAATACCGCCGAGCAGATTGTTACCGCGCGGAAGTTTTTAAATACGCGCATAGCCGAAAGCGCAGGGAAAATTACAAGAGCAGATATGAGCAGTGAACCTACAAGGTTCATAGCAAGGACGATAATTACCGCGATAATTACCGCGATAAGTAAATTATACGCGCCCGCGTTCGTTCCCGTTGCTCTTGCAAAATCCTCGTCAAAGGTAACGGCGAAGATTTTATTATAAAAGATAATAAATACCGCAACTACTACAACCGAAAGGATTACGCAAAGCCACACGTCAAGGGCTGAGAGCGTAAGGATTGAGGTTGAGCCGAAAAGGGTTGTACACACGTCGCCCGAAATATTGGTTGACGACGAGAAGAGATTCATCAAAAGATAACCGACGGCGAGCGCACCGACGCTAATCATAGCTATTGCGGCGTCGCCCTTTATTTTTCTGTTCTTACCTCCTGCGAGAAGAAGGATAGCCGATATTACCGTAATCGGTAAAATAAGCAGCATTTCGTTTGTAAAATTGAGCACGGCGGCTATCGCCATAGCTCCGAACGCAACGTGCGAAAGTCCATCTCCGATAAACGAAAAGCGTTTTAAAACGAGCGTTACGCCGAGCAGCGATGAGCAAAGCGCGATAAGAACGCCCGCGATAAGCGCGTAGCGCACGAAAGAATGTTCAAAATACATCGAGAGGTTACTTATAAGCTCATTCATTACGCTCGCCCTCCCTTGCATCTACAAACATTTTTCCTTTATCGCTGAAAAGATACTCCTCCTTCGTACCGAAAAAGACGTCGTGGGATATATGAAGAATATGGCTTGCATATTTTATTGCAGCCGATACGTCGTGGGAAATCATAATAACCGTTATTCCCTGAGCGTTTAATTCTTTAATAAGGGAATACATCTCAAGCGTGACCTTAGGGTCGAGTCCCGATACGGGCTCGTCAAGAAGAAGAAGCTTTTTTGTAGCGCACAGAGCGCGGGCAAGAAGAACCCTCTGCTGCTGACCGCCGGAAAGCTCGCGGTAGCAGCGCTTTGTAAGCTCTTCAATTCCCATTTTCTTAATATTCTCTCTCGCTCTTTCCTTTTCTTCCTTTGAATAAAAAGGCTTAAATCCGCCCGACGAAAGATTGCCCGAGAGAACTATCTCCCATACCGACGCGGGAAAATCGCGCTGAACGACAGTCTGCTGAGGGAGGTAGCCGATTTCATTTCTCCTGAGCCCGTCCCCCGTTTCAATTTTTCCCGATATAGGGCTCTGAAGTCCGAGCAGGGTTTTCATAAGAGTTGTTTTTCCCGAACCGTTTTCGCCTACTATACACAGATAATCCCCGCTGTTTATTTCAAAATCAAGATTTGATACCACAGCGTTCCCCTCATATCCGAGGGTTAAATCAATACATTTTAAAAGCGCCATACTTAACTTAATGCCTCCTGCAATACCGCAAGATTACTTTCCATAACTGAAAGGTAGGTTGTTCCGTTTTTAATACTGGTTTCGCTTACCGACTGCATAGAGTCGAGCGTTAATATTTTCTGATTCTTTGATTTAGTATTCTGAATAATTGTATTTGCTATTTTTTTATCGCTTCCGTCGATAGTCATAACATATTTAAGATTAAGCTCGTCGACCTTACCCGAAAGGAAAGAGATTGTTTCAAAGCTCGCTTCACTTTCGGCAGAGCAGCCGACAAACGCCGCATAATATTTAAGCCCGTAATCGTCAGTCAGGTATCTGAACGGGAAGCGGTCTCCGAAAAGAAGAGTTTTGTTTTTAGCATTTTTAACTGCTTCGCCGTACTTTACGTCAAGCGAAACGAGGCTGTCGTTATACGTCTTGGCGTTGGCGTAGAAGCTTGACGCGTCCTCTTCGTCAACCTCGGCAAAGGTCTTTGCAACAGCGTCAACGCATTTTTCGGCATTATTGAGGGAAAGCCAGATATGCTCGTCATACTCCGGCCCTTCTTCGCCTTTCTCTTCTTCCTCTTCTTCGCCCTGCATACCCTCGACAAGCTCTTCCTCTTTTGCGCTGTCGCCGAGTACGTCCATAAGGTTTACAACCTTCATATTTTTATTTTGAGCGCTTTCGAGAGTATCCTCAACCCATTTATCGCTTTCACCGCCGACGTAGATAAACACGTCGCAGGTTGATATTTTAATAATATCGTCGGCAGTAGGCTGATAGTTATGAAGGTCGGCGCCGTTATTTAAAAGAATAGTTAAATCAATATGAATATCCTCTCCGGCTACATTCTTAACCCAATCATATATCGGGAAAATCGTAGCGACTACGCTGAGCTTCGCGTTTTCATTTTCTTTCTCCGTCTTGGCGGCACAGCCTGAAAATACGCTTAGAATAAGAACAGCCGCAAGCATTATACTTATTATTCTTTTCATAAGCCCCTCCGTTAAAAATACATTATTAATAGATATAATAACATTAATATATGGGTTGTCAATCTTATTTTAATATGTTCAATTTTTCATATAAAAAAGTGTTCGCCGCAGGGGCGAACACTTTGTAGTATTTATCTGTTATTCGGTTTCCTCAGCTGCTCTGATTTCGGCAAGCTGCTCATGAACGGTAACGAGCTTTTTCTTTGAAAGGTCGTAGCCGAAGAAGAGTACTATCGCCATAATAGCAAGCATAATTGCGGGAATAAGAGTTGAAATATCGTAGAGCTTTGAAAGAACGTCCTGAGAAAGCATTTCGCCTCTCTGCGTCGCCTGTCCGTCGTAGTGGATAACCGCAAGAAGAGCGTTAAGTCCGACGCCCGCAAGAGTCTGACCGAGCTTTCTTGTAAATGAGAAGAACGCATAAGCCATTCCCTCTTCTCTCTTGCCCGTTCTTACCTCGTGGTAGTCGATAACATCCATTACGAGCGCCCATACCTCAAGAACGAGGAAGGTCTGACCGAGGCCTGAGAAGAACGTAAGTCCGAGGAAGATATACGGATTTTCCGCAAGGGCGGTTCCTCTGAAGAGGAAGAGAACTACGCACGCTACGGTTGCAAAAGCCATACCGAAGGCGCAGAGCTCTTTTTTACCGAATTTCTTAATCAGCTTATTCATTATCGGGATAAAGATTGCCATAGGACCGTAGGTACAAACAGTTACCATAGCATAGAGTCCCGGCTTTCCGTAATAGTCCGTAAAGAGATATGTAAACGTTGACTGATAATAGAACTGGAACGCGATAAGAAGCATTGACGCGATACAGAGCATAACGAAGGCTCTGTTTTTCATAAGCGCCTTAAGGGTTGCTATTGCGTTATAGTTTTCATCCTTCTTTTTCTTCTGAGGAGCGATACGTTCCTTCGTGAGCTTATAGTGAAGGAAGTAAACGAGAACGGAAACAGCGGATAAAATGAGTACGCACCAGAAAAGTTTAGTTTCGTTGAGTACCTGAATATCCTTACCGTTTGGATACTTACCT
>CAMVRG010000061.1 GCA_947169815.1 uncultured Clostridia bacterium
CATGCATACCCATTCGGATAATTCCTTTGACGGGAATCATTCGTGCGTGCTGCTTTGCGAAAGCGCTGTTGATAAGGGCGCAAAGGGTATCGCTATAACCGACCACCTTGATATAGACGATAAGTCGCTGAGAATAAGAACCTTTGTAACCAATCAGTTCATTCATACAACGAGAGTTAAATCTGCCTTTGCCGACAAACTCGAGGTACTTCAGGGAATTGAGCTCGGTCAGGGAATATACAGAAAAGAACTTTCCGAAAAAGTAATGAGCGAAATAAACTACGATTTCGTTCTCGGAGCTATTCATAACCTTGAAAACGTTGAGGATTTCTATTTTCTTGAATACACCGATGATAGCGCAAAGGAGCTTCTCAAAAAATATTTTAACGACGTATACGAGCTTGTTAAATGGGATAAGACCGACTCCCTCGCACACCTTACTTATCCGCTCAGATATATAGTAGGAAAGTATAAGATAAGCGTTGACCTTTCGGATTACGCTGAAATTTTTGACGAAATCTTAATTAAACTAATTGAGAATAAAAAAGCGCTTGAGCTTAACGTTTCAAGCCTTAATAAATATCACTGCGATTTTATGCCGAATCTTGATATAATTAGGCGCTATAAAGACCTAGGCGGAAAATACGTAACCGTCGGAAGCGACGCTCATTATTCCGCCGACGTATGCGGCAATATTGATACCGCTTACGACGCGCTATTAAAGCTCGGCTTTACGGAGTTTACTGTATTCAGAAAAAGAGAACCCCATCTTATACCGATAGAATAGAAAGGAAATGCTATGGACAGATTACTTTATTTACTTGAAAATAATCCGAGACTTACAAACGCTGAGCTTGCTGTTATGCTCGGAGTAAGCGAGGAAGAGGTTAAGGAACAGATTGAGCTTTACGAAAGCACGGGAATTATCAAGGGTTACAGAGCCATTATTGATAAGGATAAGGCTCAGGCTCAGACTGTTACAGCGTTAATAGAAATCAAGGTACAGCCGCGCTTCGGTCACGGCTTTGAAAATATTGCCGAAAGAATTGCTCAGCTTGACGAGGTTGAAAGCATATATCTTGTAAGCGGAGGCTTTGACCTTTGCTGTATGGTAACGGATAAATCCTTCGAGGAGGTCGCTATGTTTGTAGCAAAGCGACTTTCTCCACTTGAGGACGTTGTATCAACCGCAACTCATTTTATACTCAAAAAGTATAAGGAGCAGGGCGTATTCCTTACCGCAAAACCTGCCGATGACAGGGGGACTATTTCGCTTTGATAAACTATGATAATTATCTTAATAAAGCGCTCAGCGGAATCAAGCCTTCGGGAATAAGAAAATTTTTCTCTATTGCCGAGGAAATGGATAACGTTATTTCTCTCGGTGTCGGCGAGCCCGATTTTAAAACTCCCTGGCACATAAGACAGTACGGTATAGACTACCTTGAACAGGGAAGAACACGTTATACCGCTAACGCAGGGCTTATCGAGCTAAGGCGCGAGATTTCAAACTACTATGCAAGAAGATTTCTGATTAAGTATAATCCCGAAACTGAAATACTCGTAACCGTAGGCGGCAGCGAGGGAATCGACATGGCGATAAGAGCTCTTGTAGAAACGGGCGACGAGGTATTAATAGTTGAACCGTCCTTCGTATGTTATAAACCGATTGTCGAGGTCTGCGGCGGTATTGCAACTCCGCTTGTAACCAAGGAAGAAAACGAATTCAAGCTTACTCCAAAAGAGCTGAAGGAGGCTATTACGCCAAAAACAAAACTTCTCGTTCTTCCTTATCCGAATAATCCAACGGGCGCTATACTTACCGAAAGCGAGCTTAAAGAGCTTGCCGAGGTAATAATTGAAAACGATTTAATTGTTATCTCCGACGAGATATACAGCGAGCTTACCTACACGCCCGAAGGTCATACCTCTGTCGCTTCAATTAAAGGTATGCAGGAAAGATGTATAGTAATTAACGGCTTTTCAAAGACCTATTCAATGACGGGATGGAGACTCGGATACGCGCTCGGTCCCGCGCCGATAATTAAACAGATGACAAAGCTTCATCAGTTCGCTATTATGTCCGCTCCGACAAACTCTCAGTATGCGGCAATTGACGCGCTGAGAAACGGCGACGACGACATAAAGAAAATGAAAGTAGATTACGATATGCGCCGCCGCTTTACCGTTGACGGCTTCAGAAAAATAGGGCTTGACTGCTTTGAACCGCTCGGCGCATTTTATGTATTTCCTTGTATTAAATCTACGGGTCTTACATCCGAAGAGTTTGCCGAAAGGCTTATAAAATCGAAGAGAGTAGCTGTTGTTCCAGGTGACGCGTTCGGAGACTGCGGCGAGGGATATATAAGAGTATCCTACTGTTATTCAATAGACAACATCAAAGAGGCTATAAGACTAATCGGAGAATTTGTTGAGGAGCTTAAAAATGAAGGTTAAAGTAAACGCTTATGCTAAAATAAATTTAATGCTCGATATATGCGCAAAGCGTACTGATGGTTATCACGACCTCTTTATGATTATGCAGAGCGTCGGAATATACGATACGGTTACCGCACAGCGCATTAAAGGCGGTAATATTGTCATTAACTGCGATAACGCCGACATTCCCACAGACAGCCGAAATATCGCTTATAAAGCGGCTGAGGCGTTTTTCGAGGCGGCTAAAATAAGAAAGCCGAGCAGGGGAGTGCATATTGATATTATTAAGCGTATACCTCACGCCGCAGGTCTTGCGGGCGGAAGCGCCGACGGAGCTGCTGTAATCTCTGCGCTTAATATTCTTTATGATAAGAATTTAAGCGAGAACGAGCTTTGCGGAATAGGCTCAAAAATCGGCGCCGATATTCCGTTTTGCATTAAGGGCGGAACTCTTCTTGCTCAGGGAATCGGCGAGGTCCTCAGTAAGGTCAGAACGCTTAGAAAATGCTATATCGTACTTGCAAAACCCGATTTCGGAGTTAATACGGGTGCGGCATTTTCACAGTTTGATGAAAACGGAAAGGTACATTCGCCCGACTGTCTCGGAATGCTCAAAGCAGTATATTCGAGAGACCTTCGTGATATTTCGTCACGCCTTGAAAACGTATTTGAGCAGTTTATCGAGGTTCCTAACAGAATATATATGAAGGAAATAATGCGAAATAATAACGCTCTCGGCGCTTGTATGAGCGGTTCTGGTCCGACGGTATTCGGTATATTTGAGGATAAAAACGACGCCGAAATAGCCGCTGAGGAACTCAGAGAGTATGCAAACGAAGTATTCATTACTAAACCCGTTAACAAAGGATGTAAAATTTCGGTAATAGATGAATAAAAATAACAAAACCTGCCAATCATTAATCTGAAAGGCAGGTTTTGTTATGAAAAAACTATACGTATTTGTTCCAGTATTTCTTGCTTCTCTTATACTTATAACCTCGCTTACTCCTATCGTGAGTGCAAGCGAAAGTATAAGCAATAAGATATTCAGGCTTCATATTATCGCAAACAGTAATTCAGAAGAAGACCAGGCGCTTAAACTCAAGGTAAGAGATAACGTTCTTGAATATTCAAAGGAGTTATATAAGGATTGTACCAACGTGAGCGAAGCGCTGAACGTATCTAAGGAAAAACTAAATGAAATTAAAAGCGTTGCGCAGAAAACAATAGCGTTTTACGGATACGAATACGATACAAGGGTATATACTGCAAAGGAATTTTTTAATACAAGAGAATACGATACTTTTACTCTTCCCGCGGGTGAATACTATTGTCTTAAAATTGTAATAGGCGAGGGGAAGGGAAAGAACTGGTGGTGCGTAATGTTCCCGAGCGTTTGTATTTCCGGCTGCGCCGACGACCTCGACGATGTTCTGAGCGAGGACGAAAGACGGCTTACTGAAGGTAAAAAGTACGTTGTAAAGTTTAAGGCAGTTGAAATCTACGAAAGATTAAAGGTTATGGGGCGGAAATAATCCGCCTCAATTTTATTTTTCTATTGACTTTTAAATATAAATCTATTATTATATTTTAAGTAATGCTGGTGTGGCGAAATAGGCAGACGCAAGGGACTTAAAATCCCTCGGTAGCAATACCGTGCCGGTTCAAGTCCGGCCACCAGCACCATGGGGAGGGGGAGCCCTCCCTATATTTATAAGCCGGCGTGATGGAATTGGCAGACGTGCCGGACTCAAAATCCGGTCCTGGCGACAGGGTGCGGGTTCGACCCCCGCCGCCGGCACCATTAAGCAGGTTTTCGCCTGCTTTTATTTGTAGGAGCTTTTATGTCTGTAATTTATATGATAATTAACGAGATAAGGCATATAATTATTCCTTGTCTCATTTCGCTTCCCGTAATCGTTTTAATACGGTTTATCATATATAAAAAGAATAATAAGTGTGACCTTAAAAGGGAAGCCGTTATAGTTTTATTCTGGCTTTATATTGTTGCGCTTCTTTCGGTTACATTCGTTCCCGAATTTAGTCTGAAAACAGGCATCAACGCCTCCGTTTTCCACCTTCCCGATTTCAGTAATCCTGATACGGTCAATTTTCATTCGCCGAGAGGGTGGATACTCTGGAAGATAAATCAGGGGAACTACGCCGATTTAATACGTAATATAATTGGAAATGTTGTTGTTTTCGTTCCGTTCGGAATTCTTTTTCCTGTTATATTTAAAAAGCTTGAAAACAAGACGATTCTTTTCGGCTTTCTTCTCTCGTTTTTCATTGAATTCTGTCAGCTTTTTATGAACAGACAAAGCGATATTTACGATTTAATAATGAATACCGTCGGAGTCTTTATCGGCTATTTAATTTATATAATTATCAAGAAGAAAAAAAGCAAGGCATAACCTTGCTTTTAATTATTTATCAGCTTTACAATAAACCGTGATATATAGTATCTGTATTTATTATATATATTCTTTTTATGCTCATTAAAATATCTTTTTGTAAACGAAATGTAATCGTTTTCCAAAATTCTTTCGGCCTGCTCCTTTCCGAATGCTTTTTCAAGTATTTCTGGAGTAATAAACTCAGAGCATTCATTAAACGAGAAGCTGAGCGCTTCAGCGGTTTTCTTAACTCCGTACCACGACATCGTACGTTCGACGCATCGGGTAAGATATCTCCTTACAGTTTCATCATAAATCTGAGAGGGTATATTATCTTTACCGTCAAAGAAATTAATTATAACGTCAATATCCCTTTTAGGATAGTCACGCTTTTCATGCTCACCGCTTCTGCAAATGTAATAATTATATACTAACTTATCGCAGACTTTCAGTATTTTATCGGTATGCTTTATATAGTTAAGATTAAATTCATAATCCTCCGAAAAGCTGACATTTTCATTAAATTTCAGACAATTCTTTTTAATTATATCCGCTAAGTAAATATTGCCCCAGCAAAAATGAAAGTATTTGTTATAATCAAAAAAGCTTTCATAAAGGTCATTCTTGGTGATATTCTGATTGTTATACTGACAGTCGTGCGATTTAATCCATATCTTTCTGTGAGAACAAACAAGAAGCTCTGTATCGCTTTCAAGCTCTGTCAGCATAGTTTCTAAGGCATAGGGGAGATACTCGTCGTCAGCGTCAAGAAAAGTAATGTATTCGCCTCTTGCCGCTTCAATTCCTGCATTTCGCGCTGAAGATACTCCGCCGTTTTTCTTATCAACAAGAATAACTCGTTTATCCTTTTCTGCGAGCCTTTCAATCAGTTCTTTACTGTTATCCTTTGAGCCGTCGTTTACGGCGATAACCTCTATATCGGAGTAGGACTGATTAAGAGCTGATTCAATCGCGCCTTCAATATATTTCTCGCAGTTATATACGGGAATAATAATACTTACAAGTTTATTTTGCATAAGTTATGCTCCATAAATAATTAGTTTACTACGTTCTGAGGATGACCGTCGAGAAAGGCTTTGAGATTTTCCTCAAGTATGCGCTGAAGGCGGGCTCTCGTTTCAAATCCAGCCCACGCGATATGAGGCGTAATAAAACAATTTTTTGCGCTGAGAAGGGGATTATCCTCCTTCGGCGGCTCGGTTTTCATTACGTCAACTCCCGCGCCCTGAATAAGTCCGTTATTAAGCGCCTCAGCGAGCGCTTCGTCATCGACTACGGGGCCTCTTGACGTATTAATAAGAATTGCGCTCTTCTTCATTTTTGAAAGCGCTTCTTTATTAATTAAACCCGTAGTTTCGGGCGTAAGGGGACAGTGGCAGGTAACGACGTCACTTTCCCTCAGCAGCGTTTCAAAATCCGTAAAGGTAACGTTTTTAAATACTTCGGGCTTCGGGTGAGGAGTAAAAACAAGAACGTTCATACCGAACGCTTCGGCTATTTTACTTACTCTCTGACCTATTGAGCCATATCCGATAATTCCGATAGTCTTTCTGTCAAGCTCGGTAAGAGAGCCCTTCCAGAAACAGAAATCGGGACACTCGCACCATTCGTTATTATGAACTGCGTCGGAATGAAGCGTAACTTTATTTGTTATCTGAAGAATGAAAGCAAATACAAGCTGAGCAACGGCGTTAGTTGAATATGCGGGAATATTTGAAACTGTAATTCCTCTTTCTCTCGCAGCCTTACAGTCTATAACGTTAAAACCCGTTGATTCAAGTCCTACGTACTTTAGCTTCGGCATTTTATCAAGCATCTCAGCCGTTATAATACATTTATTGATAAAGAGAATATCAGCGTCCTTTGCGCGCTCAATAATCTCCTCGGGCTTAGTTCTGTCGTATACGGTAAGCTCGCCGTATTTTTCAAACTGCTCCCAGGATAAATCGCCCGGATTAGTCGTATATCCTTCAAGATTTACTATTTTCATAATATCACCTCATTACTGTACTAATTATATCCCTATAAATAAAATAAATCAACTTATTTATTGATAATGAGTTAAAATTAGTTTATAATTGACATATAATAAATTATGAAAAGATTTTATATTATTATGACCTCAATAGCTTTCATATTCATTTGTATATTTTCCTTTAATAAAGTAAGAAGCGCGGAGAATGCAGCGAGCTCCCAGAAGGTAAGCTCAAAATACACCGTTATTATTGACGCGGGCCACGGGGGAAAGGACGCGGGCACAATAGGCGTCGACGGTACCCATGAGAAGAAAATCAACCTTGAAACCGCTCTTATTCTACGCGATTATCTTATGGTAAGCGGAATTAATACAATACTTATAAGAGAACACGATAACGAATTTTATCCCGAGGGAACCGATACCTCGCGTTCCGATTTATATAACCGTCTTGATTTTGTCAATTCGGTTCCGAATTCCGTATTGATTTCAATTCATCAGAATCATTTTGAAAACGAGGCGGAGTGGGGGACTCAGGTATGGTATTCGTCTAACGCTCCCGAAAGCAAGGTGCTTGCCGACGGCGTACTGAATAACATTAAAGAGCTTTTACAGCCTGACAATAAAAGGGAAAACAAGGTATCCGATAACAGCTACTATATTCTCTATAAGGCAACTGTTCCGTCAATTATGATTGAATGCGGCTTTATGAGTAATAAAAACGAAAACAGTAAATTACAAAATCCCGAATATCAGAAGGATATGGCGTTTTCGATATTAACGGGAATTTGCACAGAGGTATAAAAATGGCAGGAAAAAGTAAAAATATTTATATCTGCTCCGAATGCGGATACGAAAGCGTTAAATGGTACGGAAAATGTCCGCAGTGCGGCGAGTGGAATACCATGGAAGAGCATACGCCCGTTATAACGTCTAAAAAGGGCGCCTCGGTTAAAAACAGAAGCTCTGTAGCTCCCGTAAACAAGCTCAACGAAATCGACAGTACTATTGAAAAGCGGATTCTGACGGGAATAGGGGAATTTGACCGCGTGCTCGGCGGTGGAATTGTCGAGGGAAGCCTTATTTTATTATCGGGCGACCCAGGTATCGGTAAGTCAACTATCCTTCTTCAGATTTGTCAGAGACTCGGAGAACACGCCAAAGTGCTTTATATAAGCGGCGAGGAATCGGCTCGTCAGCTTAAACTCAGAGCTAACCGTCTTGAGGTTGATTCGGACAATCTCTATATCTCAGCTCAGACCGACGTTGCTTCTATCGTTGAAACAATTAAGTCCGAAAAGCCGAATATAGTTATAATCGACTCAATTCAGACTATGATAATAGAGGATTTATCCTCGTCAGCCGGCAGCGTAACGCAGGTGAGAGAGAGCACAAACATATTTATGCATCTCGCAAAAAGTCTTGGTATACCTATATTTATAGTAGGTCACGTTAATAAAGACGGCGCTATAGCAGGACCAAAGGTGCTTGAACACATAGTTGATACAGTACTGTATTTTGAAGGGGAGAGAAATTACTCTTACAGAATACTCAGAAGCGCTAAAAACCGTTTCGGCTCAACAAACGAAATCGGTGTATTTGAAATGACTCAGACAGGTCTGAAAGAGGTTGAAAACCCGTCACTCCTTATGCTTTCTGGACGTCCGAAAAACTCAAGCGGAACCTGCGTAGCGTGTACAATGGAAGGCTCAAGACCAATACTCGCCGAGGTTCAGGGGCTCGTTACAGCGTCAGGCTTCGGAACTCCGCGAAGAATGAGCACTGGCTTCGATTATAACCGTATGAATATGATAATCGCCGTACTTGAAAAGCGCGCGGGATATTTTTTCGGCACGATGGATACATATCTTAACGTTGTAGGCGGATTGAAACTCTATGAGCCCGCCGCCGATTTAAGCGTTGCTATGTCGCTGATATCCTCACTGAAAGACGTTGTTGCAGACGAACACACTCTCGCTTTCGGCGAAATAGGTCTGGCAGGGGAGATAAGAGCGGTAAATAACTGTGAACAGCGAATTTCAGAAGCATTAAGGCTCGGTTTTACGCGCTGCATTATACCTTTCCATAATTATAAAGGGCTTTCAAAAACAATTAAGACAAGCCTTGATATAATACCAGTTAAAAATATAAGACAAGCCTTTGAGGCTATATCAGTTAAATAGAGGAGGAAGCTATGCCGTATATAATTTTATTAGTTTTAGTTATAGCGATTGTAGTAATCGCCGCAAGACAACAGAAATTCAATCACAAAAGAGCTCAGGAAAAAGCTCAGATTGAAAAAGAGGAGAGCATAAGAACTCAGGAAAAAAGAAACAGCATAGAAGTAAACGACTATGTTGAGATAAATGATGAGCAAAAAAATGAGTAAGTTATAAAGCGGGGGAATAAATTTCGCATATATAAAATTTTAAACAATTTCGCAAAATTAATATTTTGCGAATAAGAGGGAACTAAAAATACGGGAATATAGCTTGATTTACGATTTTTCGCTATTTTTATAATTATAACCTCTCGGATAGAGACGATAAAATTATTTCAGTAATACACAGTATCGTTCCAGAAATTTTTATCAGATGAGTTTCCTGCACTTATAATATCCTGAACTGCGTTAAACAATTCTCCCGTACTGAGGCGATAAATTTATCTGAATAATATAAACTATCATATTAATTATTTTTATCGCATTATATTATGCAATAAAATCGCAATAAGATATAACCGAATACAGCCGATAAAAAATTTCTAAACGGTCGATTATACGTCAGAGATAATTATATCGGCTGTAATTTTTTATTTCATAAAATACTTGATTTTTACTCTCCCCTTTGGTATTATAATTACGGTTCCCCGAAAGTTTTGCGAAATTAATTAAGGATGTGATAAGATGAAAAGAGAAGATTTTTATCTTTTGCCTCAGCGTGTTCAGGACTATCTTGTTTATATTGAGGCTATTAAAGGTCACAGTAATCTTTCCGTAATAGAATATGCAAGTGATTTAAGAACCTTTTTTAGTTTTATCGCCGATTATAAAAAGCTCTCCCCTGCTCTGAGCGCTGAAGGAAAGAGCGATTTAAGGTGTATCGACGATGAGGTATTAAAAAGCATTACATTGAACGACGCGTACCAGTTTCTTATCTACTGCCGTAACGTACGAAAGAATAATGAGGCAACAAGAGCAAGGCGCGTTGTTGCGGTAAGGCGCTTCTTTTCTTATCTTACCGATAATATTCAGCTTTTAAGTACTAATCCTATGAAAAACCTCGATACGCCTAAAATAAAGAAATCGCTTCCTAAATATCTTACTCTTGACGAGGCAAAAAAGCTTCTTTCAGTTATCGACGGTAAGTATAAGGAGCGCGATTTCGCTATGATAACGCTTTTTCTTAACTGCGGAATGAGACTTGCCGAGCTTGTTTCAATAGATTATACCGATATAAAAAGCGACGGAACGCTCGTTATTACGGGTAAAGGAAACAAGGAACGCATAGTATATCTTAATCAGGCCTGTATAGACGCCGTAACCGCTTATATGAAGGTAAGACCGAACGACGGAGTCAAGGACCGCGCTTTGTTTTTAAGCTCAAGAAATCAGCGTATCAGCCCTCGGATGGTCGAAATCACGGTTAATAAATACCTTGAACAAGCCGGTCTCAGCGGACGCGGACTTTCAGTTCACAAGCTCAGGCACACCGCTGCAACGCTTATGTATCAGCACGGAAACGCCGACCTTCTTTTACTTAAAGAAATTCTCGGTCACGAAAACCTCGGAACTACGGAAATTTACACGCATATTACTTCGGACGCAACCCGTTCAGCGATTGAATCCAACCCGCTTTCTGAAGAAAAGCCGAACTTTTAAAGCTTAATTAATCCGCTGAAAAAGTAGATTAATATTGAATTTATTAAAGCCGATAACGCTACCAAAACAGCATAAATACTTACTATTTTCAGATACGACCCGAGATTTATTTCAAGGGATGTATCTGAATTTTTT
>CAMVRG010000062.1 GCA_947169815.1 uncultured Clostridia bacterium
TGAGGTTGTTGAGGGTATGTGCTGCCTTATCGACAATCCCGAGGCTGAGCTTGACGAAATTATGGAGCATATCAAGGGCCCCGACTTCCCGACGGGAGGTATTATTATGGGCGCGCGCGGTATACGCGAGGCGTATGCAACGGGCCGCGGTAAGATTTACGTACGCGCAAGAGCCGAAATAATCGAAACAAAGGGCGACCGCTTCAAGATAGTTGTAACCGAAATCCCCTACGGCGTAAACAAGGCTAGACTTATTACCCGTATCGCCGATTTAGTTAAAGAAAAACGTCTTGAGGGCGTAGCCGATATTCAGGATTATTCCGACAGACGCGGTATGCATATCGAAATCGTTGTAAAGCGTGACGCTAACGCGCAGGTAGTTTTAAACAATCTGTATAAAATGACCGATATGCAGGTAACCTTCGGCGCTATTCTTCTCGCGCTTGACGACGGCGTGCCGAAGATTATGAATCTTAAACAGATTCTTGAGAAATATATCGTATTCCAGAAGGATATAATTAAGAGAAGAACTCAGTTCGACCTTAATAAGGCGCAGGAAAGAGCCCATATCCTCGAAGGTCTTGCAAAGGCTATCGACATTGTTGACGAGGTTATCGCGACTATCCGCGCGTGCCGCGGCGGCCAGGCTGAGGCAAAGCAGGCGATTATGGATAAGTTCGGCTTTGACGACCCGCAGGCGAGCGCAATCGTAGCTTACCGTCTCGGTCAGCTCGCAGGACTTGAAATCGAAAAGATAATGAACGAGCTCGACGAGCTTCACGAAAGAATCAGGGATTATACCGATATTCTCGCAAACGAGAAGAGAATACTTGATATTATCAAGGAGGAAGCCCGCGAAACCGCCCAGAAATACGGCGACGAGAGAAGAACAGAAATCTCCGCGTTTACGGGCGACGTTGACGACGAGGACTTAATCCCCGTTGAGGACTGTATCTTTACTCTTACCGAAAAGGGCTATATCAAGCGCCAGACTATAGATACCTACCGCGCTCAGAACAGAGGCGGAAAGGGCATAATGGGTATGAGCCGCCGCGAGGAGGACTACGCAAAAACGATGTTTACCTGCTCGACCCACGACTTTATACTTATCTTTACCAATATGGGTAAGGTATTCAAGCTCAAGGGCTACCAGATTCCCGAGGCTTCAAGAACAAGCAAGGGGCTTAACGTAGTAAACCTTCTTCCCCTTGAAAACGGCGAAACCGTTTCGGCTATGGTAAATATTCCGAGCGAGGAGGAGAGAGCTTATCTCTGTATGGTAACGAGAAACGGTATCATAAAGCGTACCGCAATCGACCAGTATAATCATATAAGAAAAACAGGTATTATCGCGATTAACCTCGACGAGGGCGACGAGCTCTGCTGGGTTGACGTAACCGACGGTCAGCGTAAGCTCATAGTCGCTACCCACGAGGGTATGGCTATCTGCTTCAAAGAGAGCGACGCAAGACTTATCGGAAGAACCGCAAGAGGCGTTAAGGCGATTAACCTTGCCGAGGGCGACTACGTAGTAGGCTTTGCGGTATCTATCGAAGGAAAACAGCTTCTTACCGTATCCGAAACTGGCTACGGAAGAAAGAGCGATTTCGACGATTACCGCGTTCAGTCGCGCGCAGGAAAGGGACTTATAAACTACCGTACATCTCAGTACGGCAAGGTTTCTATGATTGCGCCCGTTGACGATGAAAACGACGTAATTATGATTACTACCGACGGTATAGTTATCCGTACCCACGCCGACCAGATTTCAACCTTTAAGCGCCCGAGCAAGGGAGTAAAGGTAATGACGGTCAAGGACGGAGAACGCCTTGCAACTCTTTCTATCGTTGACAGATACGAGGAAGAGGGGTCCGAGGAAGAAGGCGCGGCTGAAGAAAATCCGGAAAACGGAGCGCCTGCGGAAACTCAGGAATAAAAACCCATTAAAGAGGAGAAATAATATGGGATAAGAACGATTACAATATTGATGAGATTCTCTCAGAGGTAAAAAGAAGAAAAGAGCACGAAAACGAGCCTCCTGCCGAAAAACCGAAGGAGGAGCCGGCGGAGAACCGCGTTCCCGAAGCTTTGCAGGAGGAAGCGTCCGCTGAAGAAATAACGGAAACGGTTGAACCCGAAATTCCTCAGGAGGAAGCGCCTGCCGAAGAAATAACGGAAACGGCTGAGCCCGAAACTCCGCAGGAGGAAGCGCCTGCGGACGAAATGGTTAACCTTATGGAGCTTGCGGGAGAGGAAGCCGAAGACGAGCCCGTACCCGTTGCCGATATAGCGCCCGTTGTTCCCGCGCAGCCGAAGAACAAAAAGACAAAGAAGGCTCTTAAAGCGGTAATTATTGCCCTTCTTGTGCTTATTGTCGCGGGCGTTGCCGCCTTCGTCGTAACGGCTAACGGCTGGATTAACGATATTCTCGATAATGAGACGACGACCGCTCAAGCTACCACCGAGGAATGGCAGGGTATGAAGAAGCTCACTGAAAGCTTCGACCCGATTACAGAGACTGAGGCTACCGAGCTTGCGTCTCTTGAGGATATGGTTAAAACCTGGTATTATAACGGCTCGCCCTGTTCCTCCTCCCACGTACTCAACGTTCTTCTTATCGGCGAGGACACAAGAGGAAGCGAGATTCTCGACGAGGGAACGAGAGCCGATTCGGCTATAATCGTAAGCGTAAACGTTGACACGAAAAAGGTTGTTCTGACCTCAATCCTCCGCGATTCCTGGGGCTACTGGGAAACCGAGAAGGGAAATAAGGATTCGGGACAGTTCGGAAAGATTAACGGCGCTATGTCTCTCGGCGATATCGGAACCTATAAGCGCCAGATTGAAAATCTTTATAAGATAAAGCTTGACGGCCACGCGATAGTAAACTTTGACTCCTTTAAGTCAATAGTCGACGCGCTCGGCGGCGTTGAACTTGAGCTGACTCAGGCTGAGATAACCGAAATTAACAGCCACCCCAAGACCTACGGCGACGTATGGATTACCAAGAAGTTCGAGGGTGACAAGGGCGTTCAGAAGCTCAACGGAAGACAGGCGCTCGCCTACTGCCGTATAAGACATATAGACTCCGACGGAGCGAGAGCAGACCGCCAGAAAACCTGCCTTATCAAGATATTTGAACAGTCAAAGGACGCGTCAACAACAAAGCTTCTCAAGGTAATTAAAAAGCTCATCCCTTATATAAAGACGAGCTTCGGTAAAAACGAAATTATAAGAATTGCAACCTACGCCTTCTCCGAGGGCTGGATGAACTATGACGTTGAGACTGCCAACCTTCCCGAAATGAACGTAAAGGGCGGCATCTTCCGTCCCGATTTCGGCGGCCAGTGGATATGGAGAGCCGACTTCCCCGCGGACGCCTATATGGTGCAAAAGCGGATTTACGGAAAGTCGAGCATTACCCTTGCCCGAGTCAGGGTTGATACAAAGACCGTACGCCAGTCGGGCGTCTTCGTCGACGGCGCAAGGGCGACAACCGAAACCTATGTAAATACCGCCTACGGCGAGGAGTCAACCGTCCCGACAACCAAGGACGGGGACGAAGAATAGTTTTCAGCGTTCAATTGTCGGGCGAGCCCCGCTCGTGACTCAACACTGAAAACAGAAAACTCAATACTAAAAAAAGTCCGAATCATTCCGATTCGGGCTTTTTTAACGATTCGGGCGCCGTGTCGACAACCTCTATTTTATTTCCCCTCATCCATACCGAGGGCGTAATTCTCAGCTTGTAGCCGTAGCCCGCGTCCATCTGCCAGTGCGCCATAGGCGCCTCGGGAAGACCGTAGCAGGCGAGAATCGTCATTATTACTCCCGCGTGGGTAACGATTGCAATATCCGTAGTCCCCTGCGAAATACAGCCGTTAATTACCTTTTCAAACGAGTCGCAGATTCTGTGAACAAATTCGGCGTTAGTTTCTCCGAAGGGCGGGCGGGTATACATATCTCCGTGAAGCCACGCCTGAAAGTCCTCGTTGTCCTTAAGCTCGTCCGCCGTGTGTCCCTCAAACTCGCCGAAATTGTACTCAATAAAATTATCTATTACAATTTTGTTATTTTTTGGGAACATAATATCGGCGCTCTGCATCGCCCTTTTAAGAGGCGAAACAAAGACCGCTTCGACCTCGGGATAGTGGTGCTTCGCCTTAATCGCCTTGAGCTCGTTTATACTATTTGTAGTTAGGGGTAAATCCGTGTGCCCAATATACTGTGCATCAAGATTTCCCTTTGTAAGCCCGTGTCGGAACAAATACAGAGTGTATGATTTCATTTTCACAGCCTCCTGAAAGTGCGGTTTTTTCAGCCGTTGTTACAAAAAAGTAACAAAAACGCCGAAATTATTTACAATGAGTATAATCTGAATTATAATGAGAATGTGCTTTTTGAAGCACTTTTTGTTTTGTCCTCAGCGTATTTAAAATACTTCAGATATGGAAACGGTACAGATGGAAAAGAATAAAGAGAAATTATCAAAGTTCGCGAAGGTTCTTTCGCAGCTGAGAAAAGAGAGAGGTATAAGCCAGAAGAGAGCTGCTACAGACCTCGGAATTTCTCAGGCGCTTCTTTCTCATTACGAGAAGGGGATCCGTGAATGCGGACTTGATTTTGTAATAAAATGCGGAAAATATTACGGAGTGACAACCGATTACCTTCTCGGCGTAAGCGAGTCGAGAACGGGGCTTGACGCGACCGCCTTTGAAAGCGGAAATGCCGATGGCTCAAGGTCGGTAGCCGCTCTTGCAAGCGCGACAAAAAGCATACTCGATATGGCGTCTGCCTCTGTTACGGGAACGAAGGAGAGGGACTGGCTTTACGATTACTATATGCTCTCGGTATACCGCGGGGCGCTTACGCTTGCGAAGGCGGGAATTCTTCCGAGAGAGCTCTTTAAGCTCGACTATACCGTAGGCCGCGAGCTCGCCGCAGCCGCTATCGCGGTAGAGGACGCAAAGTTTGTATTCATCGAGGATAAGTCAAGAACGGGAATGGACGTAAATAACCGTACCGCCCTCGGCGACCTTATAGGCGAGGCGGAGGATTTCATTCTTGAAAACTACCGTCTTGACTAAGCTTAAGCTTTTAAATATTCAGTTATTATTGCCGTGGAGATATCCGCGGCAATTTTTTTGAATATCGGGTAATCGAGCTGAGACGCCTCGTCTCCCCCGTCGGATACCGTACGCAAAACGGCAAAGGGAACGCCGTTGGCGTAGCATACCTGACCGATAGCGCCGCCCTCCATTTCGCCGCAGATTGCGCCGAAGGCAGAGGCGGTTTTTTCTTTAAGCTCGCGGGTCGAAATAAAGGTATCTCCGCTTGCGATTGTTCCGCCGAAAACACTTACGCCGCAGCGGTTTGCGGCTCTTTTAAGTCCGTCGGAAAGAAGGGCGTCGGTTTTGATTTTTATAACGCCGAGCCCGCTGATATAGCCGGGAGGGTCGCCGCAGCCGGTTGTATCTATATCGTACTGACATACGTCGTCTGCGATAACGACGTCTTTAATTTTTACGCTGTCGCTGAGCGAACAGCCGATACCCGTATTAATAATAGAGCTGACGCCGAATTTATCAATCATAATCTGAGCGCAAAGCGCCGCGTTTACCTTGCCCGGCGAGCACTGAGCGATACACACCTCGGTGTTTTCAACCCTGCCGCAGACGAAATCGGTATTTGCTATCCTTGTTTTTATAGGAAGAGCGGTTTTTTCAATGAGCTTTTCAACCTCAACGTCCATAGCGCCGATTATTCCGAGCATAGCCTTTCCCTCCGTTTTTGTAAGAATTGTGATACAAGCGGGAGTTTACCCCAACATATAGGGTTATTATAATATATTATTTTAATAAAAACAAGTTTTAGTTGACAAATTGACAGTAATAAATTATAATATCAAGGCTATTAGTCTGTTTATAATTAATTTTAATACAGAAAAAGCGCAAAAATCCTGTACTATGCCGTACAGAGAACATATAGATTAAGACGAGTTTAATCTTGAAAAGGAGTGAAAAAAATGAAGAGAACCTTCCAGCCTAAGAAGAGACACGCAAAGAAGGAACACGGTTTCAGAAAGAGAATGTCAACAAGAAACGGAAGAAAGGTGCTTGCCCGCCGCCGTGCGAAGGGTAGAAAAAAGCTTTCTTACTAATTAATTTTTGAAACTGAAACGGGGTGCGACATGAAAAGTCAAACCTTAAAGGAAAACAAGGATTTCCGCAGACTTTATTACAGAGGAAAAAGTGCCGCAGGCGACGTTCTCGTCACCTACGCTATGAAAAACAGAACAAATGCACTCCGCTACGGAATAACTACCTCAAAGAAAATTGGTAAGGCGGTAGAAAGAAACCGCGCAAGACGCGTTATCCGCGCCGCGTTTTCACAGCTTGAGGGAAATATTGACGGCGGCTGGGATTTTGTATTCGTAGCGAGAGGAAAAACCTGCAGGGTTAAGATGCAGACGGTGCTTTCACGGATGCAAAATCAACTTACAGAGCTCGGTGTTATTAATGAAAACGATAACTAATCTGTTAAAAAAGGCAATGGTTTTTCTTATAAAAACATATCAGCTTACGCTTTCCCCGAGATTTTCTCACGGGGCTTGCCGCTATACGCCGACCTGCTCTCAGTATATGCTTGAAGCGATAGAAATTCACGGTCCGCTTAAAGGACTTATGCTCGGCATATTACGGATAATGCGGTGTAATCCCTTGTTTAAGGGCGGATACGACCCCGTACCGCCGAAAAAAGAAAAAACAAAGTAACTAAAGAGGATTTATAAGTGTTTACATTTGACTACATTACACTTGCTGCCCGTATTTCTAACGGTATAGCAATATTCAGACCTCTCTACTGGCTTTTCGGAAAATGTATGGAATGGCTTTTATTAGCCTTTAATAACCAGTATTTTCTTGCGCTCGTTGTTTTTACGATTTTTACAAGAGCAGTGCTGTTCCCGATTAATTTAAGACAGCAGAAAACAATGGCGAAAACTAACCGAATTCAGCCGAAAATCCAGAAAATCCAGAAAAAGTACAACGTAAACGCCATTTCCGACCCGAGACAGCGCCAGAAGGCGAATCAGCAGATGCAGCAGGAAATGCAGGAGCTCTATTCGCGCGAGGGACATAACCCGATGAATATGGGCTGCGGTCCTATGGCGTTCCAGATGGTATTCCTTATGGGTATCATCGGAATTATCTACTATCCCCTTGAGTACATTCTCGGCTTAAAGATTACCGATTATTCTCAGAAGATTGCCGACATTATCGGCTTTACCGCGTCAAGAGGAAACAGCTACTTACAGCTTGACATTATCCGTAATATTGCAAAATATAAGGATATTCTTATCGCTAACAACGATTCTCTCGGCGGAATTTTTACCGAGCAGGCAATCGCGAATATCGAGAAATTCAAGGAAGGGCTCAATATCTTCGGCATTGATATGTCCGTAGTTCCGACAATCAAGGGCGGCCCGATAATTTTAATTCCGATACTCTGTCTGGTAACCTCGCTTGCGTCGAGCCTTATGTCAACTATGCTTCAGAAGAAGACTAACCCCGCTATGGCTCAGCAGAGCGGCCAGATGATGATAATGATGCTTATGATGCCGCTGTTTTCGGCGTGGTTCTCGCTTCAGGTACCCGCGGCAGTAGGCTTTTACTGGATTATTTCCAATATCATCGCGGTATTACAGCAGCTTGTTACAAACAAGTTCTTCCCCCCGAAGAAAAATATCGCAAAACAGATGGTTGAAAACACTATTGAGAGAAGAGCAAGAGAGAAAAGCTTAAAAAAGATTAAAGAATAAGGAATGAACTATGATTAAAGAATATATAGCGACGGGTAAAACTGTTGACGCAGCAATTGCCGCCGCAAAAATAGGGCTTAACGCTCCTGATAAGTTTCTTCTCGACGTTCACACCGAGGTTTTAGAGTACCCGAGAAAGAAAATTCTCGGACTCTTCGGCGGAGCAGACGCTAAGGTCAGAGCTTATTATGACGACGGCGTAAGCGAAAAGAAACAGAAAAACGCAAGAAAGAACAAGCCCAATAAAAAGCAGAACAATCAGCAGGCTAATAAGCCCCAGCCCAAAAAGGCCGAAAAGGCAAACAAGCCCGCGCCCAAGAAGGAAACGCTGGTGGCTGAAAAGGCAGAGCCCGTTAAGACCGAGGCAAAGCGCGATTTCCCCGAAAGCGTTGACCTTGAATATGCAAAGAGTTACCTTGCCGAAATTATCAAGGGGCTCAATATCGACGGCGCTACCCTTGACGCAAGCTATAACGAGGGCGTCGTATCAATAGAGCTTTCCTGCGAGGACTACGGAATTATTATCGGAAGAAGGGGCGAAACTCTTGATTCGATTCAGTACCTTATGTCCCTTGCAATGAAGAAGCATACTAACGCTTATGTAAGAGTTGCAATAAACGTAGGAAATTACAGAGAAAAGAGAAACGAAACCTTAAGACATCTCGCCGAAAAGAACTCGGCATACGTTTTAAGAACGAAGAGACGTTATACCTTTGAGCCGATGAACCCGTACGAAAGACGCGTAATTCATACCGCCGTACAGGAAATAGAGGGCGTTGAATCACGCTCAATAGGCTCAAATCAGGACAGAAGAGTAGTTATCGAGCCCGTCGGCGGCGCAATCAAGGCGCCGAGAAGAGACGGCGGCAGAGGCAGAAGGAACGACAGGCCGAAGGCAACAACCTCCGCGCCCGAAAACTATGTTCCCAAGGCTGACCGCGCCGACCTCCCGAAGTTCGGTAAGATTGAAGTAAATAAAGAAGACTGATTTTAATGGCGGACGGTTGGCGTTCGCCATTATTATATTGTGACGAAAGGAGGAAAAGCCGTGAGCAAAACAATCGCCGCAATTTCAACGGGCTCAGCCCCGGGCGGAATAGGCGTAATAAGAATAAGCGGAGATAACGCCGTGGAAATCGCGTCCAGGGTGTTTTTGCCCATTGACAATTCCTCTTTAACCGAACTTAAGGGCTACCGCGCAAAGTACGGAAACATTATTATAGACGGCGAAAAGGCCGACAACGCGGTCGCTCTCGTTTTCCGCGCGCCGAAAAGCTATACGGGCGAGGACGTAGCGGAGCTATCCGTCCACGGCGGGCTTCTTATGGTAAAGAAAACGCTTGAGGCGGTGCTTAAAAACGGCGCCTCCCCCGCCGGGGCGGGAGAGTTCACAAAGCGCGCCTTCCTTAACGGAAAGCTCGATTTAACTCAGGCGGAATCCGTAGCCGAGCTTATTTCAGCCGAGGGCGAGCAGAGCCTTAAAGCCTCGTTCAACGCCCTTCAGGGGGCGCTGAGCAGGAAGATTAATTCCGTTCTTGACTCGCTTCTCGATGTTTCCGCGCTTATGGCGGCGTGGATTGATTATCCCGACGAGGAAATTCCCGACCTCAGCGAAGACGAGCTTAAAAGCACGCTTGAAAAATGCAGAAACGAGATTAAAGCGCTTCTTGACGGCTACGAAAACGGCCAGACTGTAACGAAGGGCGTGGCAACCGCTATTGTCGGTAAGCCAAATGTCGGCAAATCAAGCCTTATGAATATGCTCACGGGTACGGACAAAAGCATCGTTACCCATATTGAAGGCACTACAAGGGACGTTGTTGAGGGGGCGGTACGCCTCGGCGGAATAGTTCTTCATCTCAGCGATACCGCGGGGCTCAGACAAAGCGACGATATAGTTGAAGCAATAGGAATTGAAAAGGCGTACAAGGCGCTTGATTCCGCCCAGCTCGTTCTCGCCGTGTTTGACTCCTCTCAGCCGCTTGGCGCAAACGACCTTGATATTATTGAAAAATGTAAAAATAAAACCGCTGTCGCGGTAATTAACAAGACCGACCTTGAAAACGCGCTTGACGAAGAAGAGATAAAGAAAGCTTTTGAAAAAACAGTTTATATAAGCGCGAAAAACGGCGATGGCTATGACGCGCTTGAAGAGGCGGTAAGCGAGCTGCTCGGAGTCGCTCAGTTTGATTCCTCCGCTCCCATGCTTGCAAACGCAAGACAGAAGAACAACTGCGAAAACGCCTTCGCTTCAATAAACGAGGCGCTTGACGCGCTTTCGCTCGGTATGACCTTTGACGCGGTAAACGTTATGATTGACGCCGCGGCGGACGAGCTTCTCTCCCTCACGGGCAGAAAAGCAACAACGGAAGTAGTAAATAATATATTTAAGAATTTCTGTGTAGGAAAGTAGTATGAAATATTTTGCAGGACATTATGACGTAATAGTAATAGGCGCGGGGCACGCGGGTATCGAGGCTGCCCTTGCTTCGGCGCGCCTCGGCGTCAGCACCGCCGTATTTACTATTAACCTCGACTGGGTAGGAAATATGCCCTGCAACCCCTCAATCGGAGGTACGTCAAAGGGACATCTT
>CAMVRG010000063.1 GCA_947169815.1 uncultured Clostridia bacterium
CATTGTTTTTATCGTGGTTTACGAAGAAATGCTCAACTCTGTCGAGATACTTGTTTTCACAGTCGTTCTCAATAATCTCGCAAAGGGCGTTAACAGCGCTGTCAAGGTCCTCGCAGACGGGACCAAAGCCCTCGTTTTCATAATCAAAGCACTCGTCGTAAATCTGGTTTTCGTAGAATTCCTCTTTATCAAACTGAGTATAAACTATCGGCTTATTGAGATACGCGAAGTCAAAGGCGATAGTTGAATAGTCAGTTACCATAACGGTTGACTCGGCGAACGCCTTGTTATAATCAACAAAGCCCTCGTTAATCTTAAACACGTCACTTCCCTCAAAGTGAGCCGACTGCTTTGCGAAAATCGGGTGGAGACAGAAGAGCCCCGTATAGCCCTTTCTTCTCATAACCTCAAGAAGTCTTTCGTCGTTTATAAGACCGTTATAGAACTTGAAGAAATCCGTCTCCTTAAAGCCCTCAAAGTAAATGCTCGAGGTCTTATCGTCGTAACACTGTCTGTACGCTCTTCTCCACGTGGGAAGAATAAGAAGCTGTTTCTTCGGGTCGTTATAAAGGGCGTCAAATCTCGCAAGTCCCGTAATAACTACCTGCTCGGGCTCAAGGTTATAATCACGCTCAATTATATTTCTTCTCTCGCTTTCGCCTGTAGTGAAGAAGGTATTTATATCATTATTGTACTTGTTGAGCCACTTTGAGCAGTCTCCGCAGTTTACGCCGTGGTTCATAAAGTAATATGTGTAATTATAAAGGTCGATAAAATAGTGGCGCTGAGTATCAAAGGCGTTAATAGTGAACTCGCCTGCCGAGGAGGAAATAATCTTATCTGCCATAAGGAAGAGATAGGGATATTTTCTGCTCTCAGCTATTGCTACCTCGCCGATTCCTCTCAGCCTTTCCTTTACCTCGGGCTTAGCCATATCGCCGATTACGAATATCGGTCTTACGCCCTCGGGCTTATGCTCGCTGATATACTTGAAGAGCACCTCGCCGTTATCTCCCGCGTTATCAATTCTGTCGGAAATGAGCCAGATTTTACCCTTGTTCTTTTCCGTGAGCTTATAAAACGGGAATGCGATATATCTCTTATAGATTACGTCAAAGCGCTTTCTCTTCATGAGACAGAGAACGTTTCTTATTCCCCACTTGAATTTAGCAATCTTCTTGTTTTCGGGATACGTAACCTTAAACGAGGTTCTGAAGCATCTTACGGCGTAGTCTCCGTGCCACTTATAAACCGTACCGAAGCGGATTGCCGCGGGAACGAACTTACCGTAGTTGAGATTAGCCGCGATTTCCTGACCGCTGAAATTGAATATGGAGCGGATGTTCATAACGCCGCCCTTTTCAAGGCTGTCGAGCGGTACGGCAAATCTGTGAAGCTTATAATAGAAGAGAACGCCCTTGCTTGTTTTATGGGAATTAACCTTATATATGCTTATGTCGTAAGGCTCGATTATCTCGCCGCCAAGCTTAAGGTAATACTTTCCGCCCTCCTCGGTACATTTAAGAATCCATCTTGCGATAAGTACATCAATATAGAGGGTTTTATCCTTAACCTGAACGTCAACGCATTTTGTACAGTAGCTGTTATTGTTTACAATTCTTATAAGTCTGTACTTTCCGAATCTGAGCTCGCCCTTTTTCTTATTGAGAGTAGCCTTTTCAAACATATCAACGCCGTATTTATAATACATAGCGTCATACTTTTTTGCTATTGATTTATGAAGCGGGTGTCTTAAAAGAATTTTATCGTCAATTCGTGAAAGAATGGAGCGAAGTCTTTCAAAATATTCCTGCTGCTCCTGCTCGTTGAGAACGTTTGGCATTTCTGGATTGGCAAAACGCCACATAATATCGTAGCCTACCATCGACTGAGCGTAGGGAATTACCTCGCCGTAGAGCTCCTCGGAATATCTGAAAAGCTCCTGATGGTAATAAATAAGGGAATTGATATAAAACGATTTGTCAAGAATCTGGTTATTTACCGCGGAGTCGCCCGAAAGACGTCTTCTGTAAAGATAAAGCGCCTCGTTAATAAGACCGTACTTACATTTTTTAAGCATCATCTTATTGATAAAGGTTGAATCCTCGCCGTATTTAAGCCTTGAGTCGAAGCGCGTATCGCCGAGCGCCTCAGCCTTGATAAAGGTTGTAGCCGCCGTTGACTGAACAGAATAAAGCTCGCTCGGGTCGTTAAGGTCGGCAACTCTTGTACCCCCGGCAAACTTATAGTCGAGAGAATGGAAATCGGTCTTTGCTTCAAAAAACTGAATTCTTGCGGCAAGCACGTCGATTTCGTCATAATGCTTCTCAAAGAAATTATAAGCGTTTTCGAAAGAGGTTTCCTCCCACATATCGTCGGGGTCGAGGAAGGTAACGTACTTTCCCTCAACTAAATCAAAGCCCATATTTCTCGCCGAGCTTACGCCGCCGTTTTCTTTATAGATATATGTTATGTTTTCGGGATATTCCGCCTGATATTTCTTACAGATTTCCTCGCTTGAGTCCTGAGAGCCGTCGTTAATCAAGATAAGCTGGACATTTTTCTCAAAATCCATAGTCTGATTAATTACGGAATCGAGCGCCTCCGCGAGATAATCCTCAACATTGTAAATCGGAACGATAACCGAAATAGTAAAATCCTTTTTCATTAGATTGAACTCCTGAATCACAATTAGTCACTATACATTATAACAGTTGAACCTTTCAATATCAACTAAAATAACAAAAATTAGTTCAAATATAAATTATTGACTAAATTAAATTATTATATTATAATAGGTCGAAATGTATATTACACACGGAGGTTAAACATATGAAAAATACTGAAAAAACGCTCGATACGATAGTTGCCCTTTGTAAAAACAGAGGCTTCGTATTCCCCGGCTCGGAGATTTACGGCGGCCTTGCCAACACCTGGGATTACGGTCCGCTCGGCGTTGAATTAAAGAATAATATCAAATCAGCCTGGAGAAAGAAATTCATTCAGGAAAACAAATATAACGTAGGTCTTGATTCGGCAATCCTTATGAATCCCCAGACCTGGATTGCTTCGGGACATCTCGGCGGATTTTCAGACCCGCTTATGGACTGCTGCGAATGTAAAACCCGCCACAGAGCCGACCAGCTCATCGAGGATTTTGACGGAACTAACGTTGCCGGCTGGACTAACGAACAGCTCAGCGAATATATCAAAGAGCACAATATCCCCTGTCCGAACTGCGGAAAGACTAACTTTACCGATATCCGCCAATTCAATCTTATGTTCAAGACCTTCCAGGGCGTAACCGAGGATACCAAGGACGAGATTTATCTCCGTCCCGAAACCGCACAGGGTATATTCGTAAACTTCGCAAATATTCAGAGAACTACGCGTAAAAAGGTTCCCTTCGGAGTTGCTCAGATAGGTAAATCCTTCAGAAACGAAATCACTCCCGGTAAGTTCATTTTCCGCGTTCGCGAGTTTGAACAGATGGAGCTTGAATTCTTCTGCGAGCCCGATACCGACCTTGAATGGTTTGCTTACTGGAGAGGCTTCTGCCGCGACTGGCTCTACTCTCTCGGCATTAAAGAGGAAAATCTCAGGCTCCGTGACCACGACCCCGAGGAGCTTTCCTTCTACTCAAAGGCAACTACCGACTTCGAGTATATGTTCCCCTTCGGCTGGGGCGAGCTCTGGGGTATCGCCGACAGAACGGATTACGACCTCACTCAGCATATTAACGTTTCGGGAAAGAATCTCGAATACTTTGACCAGACAACTAATAAAAAGTATATTCCTTACGTAATCGAGCCCTCTCTCGGCGTTGAAAGACTCTTCCTTGCGGTTGTATGCGAGGCGTACGACGAGGAGGTTCTCGACGAGGAAAAGAACGATACTAGAGTTGTTATGCATTTCCACCCCGTGCTTGCTCCCTTCAAGGCTGCGGTTCTTCCGCTTTCAAAGAAGCTCAACGAGCAGGCTGAGGAAATTTTCACTAACCTTTCTAAAAAATTCAATATCGACTTTGACGACGCGGGCTCAATCGGTAAGCGTTACCGCCGTCAAGACGAAATCGGAACGCCGTTTTGTATTACCTACGACTTTGATTCGCTTGAGGACGGCTGCGTAACAGTCCGCGAGCGCGATACTATGGAGCAGGTAAGAATCCCGATTAGCGAACTCGAAGCCTTTATTGAAGAAAAATTAGAGTTTTAACGGAGGCTCATTATGAAACTTGACAGAGCATTAATTAAATCTCAGGCAAGACAGCTTATTAAAGGAAGAGTTTTTATTCTATTTCTCATTACGTTTGTTGTTACTCTTCTCGCTAACGGCGCTACGTTTACATACAATTTCAACAATAACGTTGATCTGGACGCGCTTAAGAATTTTTCGTCAGACAGTAAAAACATAGGCGGAATTAACGATTTAGAGGATTATCTTAACGATTTTGACGATTATCTTGATAATGGTAATGACGGCTCAGAAGAGGCTCCCGTTCCCAAGCTTAAAAAATCAGGCTTTAAAAGATACTTCGCAAGACTCGGAGGCATTGTATCCCTTGCCTGCGCTCCGCTTATGATATTGCTTTGCGGTGTATATCTTATGCTCATAAGGGGCAACGCGCCCGAGCTTTACGACGAGTTCTCTTACGTATTCAGAAATACCTTTGATAAAAACTACTTCAACAAGTTTCTTCTTATGCTTTTAAAGGGCATTTTCACTTTTCTCTGGTCGCTTCTGCTCATAGTACCCGGTATTGTTTACGCTTATAAGATTTACTTTGCCGAGTTTATTCAGGCGGAATATCCCGAGCTTACCTGGAAGGATTCCCTTGAATTATCAAAAAAGATTACAAGAGACCATAAGGGCGAGCTCTTCGTGTTTGACCTCAGCTTTATTCCGTGGTATCTTCTTATGATTATCACGCTCGGCTTTGCGGGAATATATATTATGCCCTACTACTTTACAGCCAAGGCGCTCTTCTATGAGAATTTCAAACTCAGAGCGCTTCAGACAGGAGTAATAAACGAAACCGATTTTATGACCGAGGCTCAGAAATACGCTAAGTTCGTAAGCGAGAACCCTGCTCCCGCAGGACAGAGCTATTATCAGCCCCTGCCGAAGGCTCCTCAGAATAACTATTCTCAGCCTCAGCAAAACGCATATCCTCAGTACGCGCCCGTTCCGCCGCAGCAGCCGACCTACGCTCCTGCGCCCGTGTACAGTCAGCCCGCTCCCCCGCAGGCTCCCGCCGTACCTCAGGAAGCGCCCGCACCGACGGAGAAAGATAATGAAACGCTTTAACATTTCGCACGAATACGATTTCGATTTATGGAACAAGGGCGTATATAACGCGCCCGATGAGAGGCTTTCCCAGATTTGCGCCTTTTTAAATCCTATAAGGCAGAGAGTTCAGGAGACGCTCGGCGCAGAAAGTGAAATAAAGCTTTCCCCAAACTACGTTTTGTTTTACTTTCTTACGGATTTAGCCGAAGAGACTCTGACCTTTGCAAGAATAATCAAAGACGAAAAGAAGGCTCTCGCTGATCTTGAAGTATCTTTAAAAAGACTGTTTAATCTCGAGGATTTTAAAAGGGTCGTGCAAAAACACGGGCTCGTTCCGATTAACGCTATGCCCGATTCGGCGCACCACCATAAAAGCGACTGCGTTTATGTTTTTGAAAACAGGCTCAGGCTCGGCGTAGTTCAGTTCATTAATAACACCGAAGATATTGAAAAGATAAAAAGCGATATAAATTCGATTCTTACCGAGGGGCTCGGCGAGATACCGAAGGAGTTCAGTTTTTCGTATATCGGTAATGACGGGGAGCTTAAAACGCTTGAAAAGCTAAATCCGTTTGATTTTTATAATAATTACTGTAATACCGATATTAATTCTTACGGCGTTACCGTAACCGATAAAAAAATAAAACTTGCTGTCGCAGAAATGATAAAAAACGGGGAGCAGGTTGTAGTTTTAGCTGATACGCGCCATCAGGGAAACCAGATGCTCGGTATACTTGATACGGACTTTATAGATGAAAACGACCTTTTCGGCGCCGACTATTCGCTTACCAAAAAGGAAAAGCGCGACTGCGGAATTATAAAGCCCTGCGCCTATCTTTCGCTCGACGGCGTTTCCTTCGACGAAAACGGAGTGCCCCTTCGCTTTAAGGCTCAGGATTCCCGCGGAAGCGAAACGGGAGCCGACGGCCATTATACAATGAGCGGAAAATGGTTTGACGAATACGTTATATCGGCAATAGTTAACAAAAAATATCTTGTTTGACGTTGTTATTATTTATAAATTTGCACTTGAACTGATACAGCGAATTTATTATAATATATGCGGTATAAATGACTTATTTATATTTGCAATTACTTGGAAGGAGACAGAAATATGATTTATTCACATGAAGTTGAAACAATGTGCCCCGTAGCGCAGGGCGTTGCTCACGGCGCAGCTCCGATTCCGGAGGAAGCAAAGTGGGTAAAGGCTAAGGAAGTTTCGGATATTTCCGGATTTACGCACGGCGTAGGCTGGTGCGCTCCTCAGCAGGGCGCCTGCAAGCTTACCCTTAACGTAAAGGAAGGCGTTATTCAGGAGGCGCTCGTTGAGACTCTCGGTTGTTCGGGTATGACTCATTCCGCGGCTATGGCTTCGGAAATTCTTCCCGGAAGAACTATCCTCGAGGCGCTTAATACAGACCTTGTATGCGACGCTATCAATACCGCTATGAGAGAGCTTTTCCTTCAGATAGTTTACGGACGTACCCAGTCCGCATTCTCCGAGGACGGTCTCGTAATCGGCGCAGGTCTTGAGGACCTCGGCAAGGGACTCCGCTCACAGGTTGGTACCCTTTACGGTACTCTTGCAAAGGGACCCCGTTATCTTGAAATGACAGACGGTTATATTACGGGAATCGCTCTTAACGAGGACGACGAAATTATCGGTTATAAGTTCGTTAACTTCGGAAAAATGATGGACTTCATCAAAGCGGGCGACGACGCTAATACCGCTTTTGAGAAGGCACAGGGACAGTACGGACGTGTTGACGACGCAGTTCGCGTTATCGACCCGAGAAAGGAATAAGGAGGATTTGACATGGCTTTATTTGAATCATATGAAAGAAGAGAAAAGCAAATCCTTGCTGTTCTCGCTAAGTACGATATTAAATCAATCGAAGAGTGCAGAGAAATCTGTCAGGCTAAGGGCTTTGACCCCTATAAGATTACCGAAGGCATTCAGCCTATCTGCTTTGAAAACGCAAAGTGGGCTTACACCGTAGGCTGCGCTATCGCTATTAAGAAGGGCTGTACAAGAGCTGCTGACGCCGCCGCTGCAATCGGCGAGGGACTTCAGGCTTTCTGTATCCCCGGTTCGGTTGCCGACCAGAGAAAGGTTGGTCTCGGCCACGGTAACCTCGGTAAAATGCTTCTTGAAGACGAAACCGAATGCTTCGCTTTCCTCGCAGGCCACGAATCCTTCGCAGCAGCCGAGGGCGCTATCGGTATCGCCGAGAAGGCTAACAAGGTAAGAAAACAGCCGCTGCGCGTTATCCTTAACGGTCTCGGAAAGGACGCCGCTCAGATTATCGCAAGAATTAACGGTTTTACCTACGTTGAAACCGAAATGGATTATTATACCGGCGAGGTTAAGGAAGTATTCCGCAAGCCCTATTCAACAGGTCTTCGCGCTAAGGTTAACTGCTACGGCGCCAACGACGTAACAGAGGGCGTTGCAATTATGTGGAAGGAAGGCGTTGACGTTTCCATTACAGGTAACTCAACTAACCCGACAAGATTCCAGCACCCCGTTGCAGGAACGTACAAGAAGGAATGTGTTGAAAAGGGTAAGAAGTATTTCTCAGTAGCTTCAGGCGGCGGTACGGGACGTACCCTCCACCCCGATAATATGGCTGCAGGCCCCGCTTCCTACGGTATGACAGATACAATGGGACGTATGCACTCCGACGCTCAGTTCGCAGGCTCCTCCTCAGTTCCCGCTCACGTTGAAATGATGGGACTTATCGGCATGGGCAACAACCCGATGGTAGGGGCCACCGTTGCCTGCGCAGTTGCAGTTGAAGAAGCAAGCAAATAAGAATATGGTTTATTTCAAAGACTGTTTCGTATGAAGCAGTCTTTTTTCTCTTGAATTAAGATAATCGGCGTGTTATAATACTTACAATTTATTTGGATTGTATCGGAGAATATAATATGAAGTTTAACAATGTAGATTTTGATACTTATTTTAACGATTACCCCGACGTTAACGGCTATTTCGGAAAATACGGCGGAGTTTACGTTGACGACAAGCTCAAAGCGGCTATGGCTGAAATAACCCAGGCTTATTATTCAATCTGTCAGTCGAGAAAGTTTATTGCTGAGCTTCGCAGAATAAGAAGCGAATTTCAGGGAAGACCGACTCCGATTTCCCATCTTGAAAGACTTTCCGACTCCCTCGGCGGAAGAGTACAGCTTTACGCGAAGCGAGAGGACCTGAACCATTCGGGCGCGCACAAGCTCAATCACTGTATGGGCGAGGCGCTCCTCGCAAAATATATGGGTAAGAAAAAGGTAATCGCCGAAACGGGCGCGGGTCAGCACGGCGTAGCCCTTGCAACCGCGGCGGCGTACTTCGGTCTTGAATGTGACATATATATGGGCGCCGTTGATATTAAAAAGCAGGCTCCGAATGTTGCAAGAATGAAGATTCTCGGCGCAAACGTTGTTGAGGTTACTCACGGTCTTCAGACACTTAAGGAAGCCGTAGACGCTGCGTTCGAGGCTTACAGTAAGGAATATAACGACGCAATTTACTGTATCGGCTCGGTTCTCGGACCCCACCCCTTCCCGATGATGGTAAGAGATTTTCAGAGCGTAGTGGGAATTGAAGCGAGAGAGCAGTTTGTCAATATGACGGGACATCTTCCTAACGCAATAGTTGCGTGCGTTGGCGGCGGAAGCAACGCCGCGGGGCTTTTCTCGGGCTTTCTTAACGACCCCGTTGATATTTACGGAATCGAGCCCCTCGGAAGAGGCGAAAAGCTCGGCGACCACGCCGCAAGCCTTAAATACGGTACAGAGGGCATAATGCACGGCTTTAACAGCATAATGCTCAAAGATGAAAACGGCGACCCCGCTCCCGTATATTCAGTAGCGAGCGGACTCGACTATCCCTCTTCGGGACCCGAACACGCCTTCCTTCAGGAAATCGGAAGAGTCAAATACGACGTTATCGACGACGAGGAAACAATAGACGCGTTCTTCAGGCTTTCAAGACTTGAGGGTATAATCCCCGCTATCGAAAGCTCTCACGCCGTAGCGTACGGAATGAAGCTCGCTCAGACTATGGAGCACGGCTCCGTGCTTATCAACCTCTCAGGCAGAGGCGATAAGGATATGGACTTCGTCCTTGAAAAATACGGAATAAGATAAAACGAAACGCTCCCAAGGGGCGCCCTTCGTAAAGAATGTCAGCCTTAAAATCGCCTCTTTTTTGCTATAACTTCATTAAAAATCGGGTTAAGGCGTCAAGCCTTAACCCGATTTTGTGCTTTGTTCTATCCAAAAATAGGCTGATTTTAAGGTGCAAAGCAGTTTTGACAAAGTAATTTTAGCTCATAAAGGGATTATAAAACCGCCTGTATACTCGAGTATTCAGGCGGTTTTTAATTCTTTTAGGGGCAAAAGGACAAAGTCAAAACCTAACCTTCCTTATGAAGGGCGCCCCAAGGGGAGCGTTTTTTATTGACTATTTGAGCAGTATAAAATATAATGAAATTAACAAATAAAAATTTATTATGGAGGTATTGCTATGTTATATCCTAAAATCGGTATAAGGCCCGTAATTGACGGCCGCTGGGGCGGCATAAGAGAAACCCTTGAGGCTCAGACAATGGGTATGGCTGAGTCGGCTAAAAAGTTAATTGAGGGAACGCTTAAATATCCCGACGGAGCGCCCGTTCAGTGCGTAATAAGTAATACTACTATCGGTGGCGGAGCCGAGTCGGCGAAATGCGCGGAACAGTTTTCAACGGAAAACGTAGTCGCAACCCTTACCGTTACGCCCTGTTGGTGTTACGGAAGCGAAACCTTCGATATGGACCCACAGACAATTAAGGCTGTATGGGGCTTTAACGGTACCGAACGCCCCGGCGCAGTTTATCTCGCTGCTGTTCTCGCAGCTTATGCGCAAAAGGGACTCCCCGCCTTCTCAATTTACGGAAAGGACGTTCAGGATATAAGCGATACGACTATCCCCGAGGACGTTGCCGAAAAAATTCTCCGCTTTTCAAAATGCGCCGTAAGCGTAGGCTGGATGAAAAATAAGGCGTATGTTAATTTCGGCGGAG
>CAMVRG010000064.1 GCA_947169815.1 uncultured Clostridia bacterium
CTTGAAAGCGGAACATATAATTTAATCGTATCCGCCTTTATAGGCTCATATAAAAAGACCTGGTTCTCTAACTTTGACCCTTACGGCGTTGAGCGCGTATGTAATGACGGCAAGGGATATGCGGGCGACGGTGAAAGGGGAATTATCCATCTCGGATTCGCTGACGCGCGCGATTTTGTTCACGGAAGAATTAAGGCGTTTATTGAAAGAAACAAGAGCGAATATCCAATTAAGATATTAATTACGGGACACAGCCGCGGCGCCGCTACGGCGAATCTTCTCGGCGCAAAGGTACTCTCAAACGGCGGCTTCGGCGACGGTATTGAGATTGCTCCTGAAAACACCTATGTTTACGGCTTTGCAACTCCAAATTATGCTGCTTCAGATAAAGTAAATCTTTCTGACGAGCGTTTTAAGCAGATTTATAATATTGTATCTCCCGAGGATTTCGTAACAGAGGTTCTTCCCAAGGCTTGCGGATTCGGTAAGTACGGTACTATCTATTCGATTTTCGGTAAGGACAACGCTGCGCTTACTGATTATGCCGACGAAAAAGCGGCTATGCAGGCGCTTTATGGTACATATAAAAAGGATATGGTTTACGCTCCTTACAAGAAGGGAAATAAGGACGTTCAGAAGGTTGCGAAGGTTATGGCTGAAAGCATGCCGACACTTGACGCTTTCTATGAAAAGAAGATGAAGGAGTGCTTTAACGACTATTCTCCTTTTGAATACTATAAATACACGCTTTGCGGTTATGTTGCGGGTAACGACACCCCCGAGGACCAGGAGAATATCAACCGCGCTATGAAGCTTATGCTAGGCAGCGCGTTCGATTTAATAGGCACCTGCTCAACTTACCGTAAGATTTCCAAGTTCTTCGTATTCAAGGAAGGACTCGGCGGAGCAACGGGCAATAAAATCGGAAAAGAATACTTTAACGACGCGCACCGCTGTGAAACTTATCTCGCATACCTTATGACTATGACTGAGGAACAGCTCAAAGCAAATACAAATAAATAATAATTTTTAAAAGGCGATTCAGTTCGCCTTTTATTTTGTATTTACAAATGATATAAAATATGGTATAATATGTTTAAATAGACAATAGTTGATTAAATCGAATGGAGTGAAATTTATGATAAGAATGTTTACAAACAATATCCCGTATTTTGTAATCGCGGGAATGGGCGCGGTTGTAACGCTTATATTCTGTATAAGGCGCTCAAAGGGCTTCAGCATAAGTAACGTAATGCTTAAGATAGCCTCAAGCCTCAGCTTTATTCTGTCGGGTGTTGCGGCGCTTCTCTGTAATCCCGAACAGTACGCCTACGGAGCTTTGATTATCTTCGGCGGCGCGCTCGGAATGTGCGGCGATATAACGCTTGACCTTAAGGGACTGCATCCCGATAATAAGGATTCCTATATGCTCAGCGGCTTTATCTTCTTCCTTATCGGTCACGTGTTCTATGAAACCGCGCTTATTTATCACACAAGAATGAAAATCAGCATAATTCTTATTTGTCTTGCCGCCTGTATTGTATTTTCCTTCCTCAATCTTGCTTCTGCAAAGATTACCAAATACAATTTCGGACAGTATAAATGCATAGTTTGGCTCTATACAATTTTCCTTGCGTTTACAACCGCTTTAAGTATAGCCGCGATGATTACAACTCATTTTGAAAAGCCTTATATAGTAATGACCGTCGGTGCGCTTCTCTTTATGCTTTCGGATTTGATTTTAAGCGGAACGTATTTTGGCGAGGGACAGGATAAGCCCGTACATTATTTTACAAATCATTTTTCATACTACGCAGCGCAGTTTCTTATTATGGGCTCAATATTAGTTATGAAATAAAAATAAGTATTGACTTAAATATGATTTAGTGGTATTATATCAAAGTCGCAATCGACGAGATATAATACCATTTTATAAGGGCCATTAGCTCAGTTGGTCAGAGCAACCGGCTCATAACCGGTTGGTCCGGGGTTCGAGTCCCTGATGGCCCACCAAACAAAAAGCACCGTAAGGTGCTTTTAATTTTGCCTCAGGGACGAGAAACGAACTCCAAGAAGCTCGCAGAATGTGAGCTGATTGGGAAAAAGCTCCGGTGGAGCTTTCGATAGTTGAGAAGAGAGTCCCTGATGGCCCACCAAAGAAAAAGCACCGTAAGGTGCTTTTTTGTTATATATGCTAATCCTTTTGCATAATATCTTATAGAAAAATGAAAGGAGCTAAAGCTATGGATATTCAAAAGGATTATTTATGCATTGAACAGTATAGCAGGGTATTAAGTAAGAAGCTTGATATTGACCTTGATTTTCAGGAGGCTCTTCCTGCTTATCTTGACGATGTATACAGAGTGGTAAAATGTACGGCAAACAGTTATATTACAAGTGCCGACATAAGATTTAACGAGATTAAAATAATAGGTAAGGTAAACATACGCCTCACTTATTATAATGAAAACTCTGCGCTTTCTTTCGCGGATTTTGAGGAGGATTTCAGTAAGAGCATAACGGCTGAAAACCTGAGCGATAACGCCTTTGTTACTGCTTGTATCTGCGATAAATACGTGTCTTTCAGAGTTATTAATCAGCGCAGGGTCGATATACATATTTCGTCTCTTGCTCATATTGACGTGTACGATAAGATTAGCTGCCCCTGCATTTCAAAGTGCAGTCTTTCAAAACTAAAAAAAGAGCGCATTCCTTACGTAAACGTAAATGCAAGCGATATTACAAAGATAGAATTTGACGAGGAATACAGACTTCCGTCTGAAGCATCCCCGATAAAAAGAATTATCAGCTATAACGCGTTCGCTTCATTAAGCGATATAAAAGTAATTAAAGACAAGGCGCTGATTAAAGCGTCTGTGAACGTTTCGGTATTATATACCTGTGACGGCGATACTGAAGAAACCGACAGATGCGAATACTCGTTTAACGTCTCTAAAATTGCCGAAATCTCAGGCGTTAATGACGACGATATTATTATACCCGATATAAGTATCGGAAGCGTATTTATTAAAGCCAAAAACCTTTCGGGCGATAAGCTCGATACACTTAATATCTACGGCGAGGTTATCGTAAATTCGTATTCGCTCAGAGAAGAAAACAGCGAGCTTATTACCGACGCATACATACTTAACAGGAATACGGATTGCACCTATTCCGACGTAAGACTTCTGACCGACGGAAATCATATTGACGAGGTTAAACAGATAAGCGTTGATTATACCGTTCCCGATGATATTACCCAGATTAAAGAGCTTTCCTTCGATATTGTGTCATTTACATATAAGAATTCAAAGCTTATGCTCAATACAAAAATAACCGCTGTTGCTCTTAATAATAACGGCGACCTTGTAAGCGTAATAAGTGAAAACGAGGCTGAATTAAGCGTTGAAAGCGCCGACGGAGTTTTTGCGTCGCTCGGGATTCAGTCGTTTGATTATTCCTTCAGCGCTGACGGTAAAATAAGGGTAAGAGCTCAGCTTACGCTTAACGCATATTTCTATAACGAAAGAAATATTAAGGTAATCAGCGATATAAACGCGGGCGAGGAGGAACTGAGTTATCCTTCAATTACCGTATATTTCGGTAAAGAAAACGAAGAGCTCTGGGAAATAGCTAAGGCGTTTTCATCAGACGCCGAACTGATTAAAAGCGAAAACGGAATCACATCGGATTCGCTTGATTCTAACAGAATTATAATAATTCCGAGAGTGTAGGGGAGGTGGCGAGACTATGAATAATTCTATTTATTCCGATATTGCTAAAAGAACTCAGGGCGATATTTATATCGGGGTTGTAGGTCCTGTGAGAACGGGAAAATCAACCTTTATCAAACGCTTTATGGACTCTCTCGTTATCCCTAATATCGACGGGGATTTCAGACGGGAAAGAGCAAAGGATGAGCTTCCTCAGTCCGCTGCGGGAAGAACGATAATGACTACCGAGCCAAAGTTCGTTCCCGAGGATTCGGTAGAAATCTCGGTTGACGGCAATATTAAACTTAAAGTAAGAATGATTGATTGCGTAGGATATATCGTTCCGAGCAGCGAGGGCTATATTGAAGAAGAGCAGCCCCGTATGGTTATGACCCCTTGGTACGAGGAGGAAATACCGTTTAATATGGCGGCTGAAATCGGAACCAAAAAGGTAATTGAAGAACATTCAACTATCGGTCTTGTCGTAACAACCGACGGCTCGTTCAGCGCCATTCCGAGAGAGGAATATGAGGAGGCTGAGGAAAGAGTCATATCAGAGCTTAAAAGCCTAAATAAGCCGTTTATCGTCGTTTTAAACACGGTTAATCCCGACGCTGCGGAAGCAATCGAACTCAGCAGACGGCTCAGCGAAGAATACAATGTTCCCGTTGTTCCCGTAAACTGTCTTGAGCTTGACGAAAATAAAATAAATATGCTTCTTCAGAAGGTTCTCTACGAATTTCCCGTTACCTCGATAGGAATTGAACTGCCGGGCTGGTTTAACGCGCTTGATACAAACGATTCAATGCGAAATAAGATTATCGGATTAATCAAGACTAATTGCGGACTTATTAACAGCGTCCGCTCGGTTTCGGCGTTTACTGACGGTTTAGCTCAGAGCGAAGAAATATCTTCGGCTGACATTGATACGATTAACCTTTCAGACGGTTCCGTAACCGTTAAGACTGATATGGATAATTCGTATTTTTATAAGCTTCTTTCCGAAAGAAGCAATACCGAGGTTAATGACGAAGAGGATATAATGAAAGCGATTATCTCTCTTGCGGCGATAAGGGATAAGTATCTGAGAATTGAAGAGGCGTTAAGTCAGGTTGAAAGCAGCGGATACGGAATAGTTATGCCGACTACCGACGAGCTTTCTCTTGAGGAGCCCGAAATTATGAAGCAGGGCGGAAAATACGGCGTAAGGCTTAAGGCTCACGCGCCTTCAATTCATATGATTAAGTGCAATACTTATACCGAGGTTGCGCCCGTCGTCGGAAGCGAGAGCCAGAGCGAGGAACTCGTTACCTATCTTCTTAAGGAATTTGAGAATAACCCGAACGAAATATGGGATACAAATATATTCGGCAAATCTCTTCATTCCCTTGTAAACGAGGGGCTTAACAACAAGCTTTACCGTATGCCTGAGGATGCGAGAAATAAGTTCAGGGAAACTATTGAAAGAGTAATAAACGAGGGCTGCAGCGGTTTGATCTGTATTATACTGTAATAAAATAAAAGGGTGCGTATGCACCCTTAGTTTGTATTATCAGTCGTGATTAAAAGCCTCGAATTCCTTAAGCTCCTTTAAGCTGTAATTACCGATTGATAGCTTTTCTCCTTTTTTGAAGTTGTTACCCGTGCTTTCTTCAATTCCGTAAATCTTTGAGCATTCGGGACAAACGAGAAAATATACGTTTCCGTTTTTTACTATTGGAAATTCGGGTACAAGCCTCATTTCAGCATTAGAAAATACAGAAAACTTAACCTTATTATTACAGTTCGGACAAACCAGCTCAAGCGTTTCTCCGAGCTCCTTGATTTTTTTATTATTGCCTATTCTGTAATTCATAATATTACCTCGCAATTCATTATATAGATATAATACTATAATTTACGGATGTGTTCAAGAGTGAAAAAAATAATTTTATCTTTAATTCTTATTCTGTCTCTTTGCGCGTGCTCGGCGCGCGTTCAGGAAAAAGAAGAAACTACGGTTGAGCCGCAGAAAAAAGCTGAGCATATAAAATCTGTATGGATAACCTATGACGAGCTTCACGCCCTTATTGACGGTAAGGAAGAAAACGCATTCAGCGATAAAATCGATAACGAGTTTAAAAGGCTGAAGGATATGGGCTTCAATACCGTTACCGTTCATGTAAGACCTTTTGCCGACGCGTTTTACCGTTCCGACTATTTCCCGTCAAGTAAATACTGCTTCGGTAAAGAGGGAAGCGATATGCCTTACGACCCGCTCAAAATAATGTGCGATACCGCAAATGAGCTTGGAATCAATATTGAAGCATGGATTAACCCATACCGCGTAAGCAGTGAGAATAAGCCCGATAAGCTGTCTGATAAAAACATAGCTAAAAAGTGGCTTAAGAGTAAGAAAACAAAAAGCAGAGTATTTGTCTGTGATAAAGGAATATACTTTAATCCTGCCTCGCCAGCTGTTACAAAGCTTATTGTAAACGGAGTGGGGGAGATAGTTAAAAATTACTCTGTTTCGGCTATTCATTTTGACGATTATTTTTATCCCGTTACTGATAATACCATTGACAAAAAGGAATATAAAAAATATAAGAATAAAGGCGGAAAACTGAGCCTTTCTGATTTCAGGAGGAAATGTGTTTCCGATATGGTAAAAAGCGTTTATAAGGCTGTTAAAGGCGCAAATAAAAGCTTGAAATTCGGAATCAGTCCTGCCGCCGATTTTAAAAGAAATTATAACGAGCTTTACGCCGATACTGAAAAGTGGATAAGTGAAAAAGGTTATATTGATTATATATGTCCTCAGGTTTATTTCGGGTTCAGAAACGTATTTATGCCCTTTATGTTTACGGTTAAAAAGTGGATGTATATAACTGAATGCGATATGTTTGTCGGGCTGCCCTTATATAAAGCAGGACGGGCGGATAAATATGCCGCCCGTGATGATGATAGTATTATAAATGAATTCAAAACTAACGATAATATAATCGCGCGTCAGATTACGTATCTTTCAAAGCTCGATACAGTTAAGGGAATATATGTATTTTCCTATGGATGTCTCTCGGAAGAAAGATGTAAAAAAGAGGTTGAAAATATGCTTAAGGCAATGGAAAACTATTAAATTAATTCGCCTCGGCAGACGTCATCGCTTTCGCTAAATCCTTTTATAATGACGTTAAGCTCTTTTCCGATAATATCTTTATCGGATGTTACAGAAACGGGAATATAGTTTTTTGTATAGCCCTGATACATGTTACCCTCGTTGCTTTCAAAAAGAACTCTTACGCTTTTATCAAGCTGTGCTTTCATATAGCTTTTCCTTACGCTTTCGCTTACTGATATAGCCTCTGAAGCGCGCTCCTCTTTAATATGCTTAGGTACGCTGTCGCCCTTTTTTGAGGCGGCAGTTCCTTTTCTTTCGGAGTAGGGGAAAACGTGAACCTTCTCAAAACCGATTTCCTTTATGAATTCAAGCGACTCTCTGAAATCTTCATCGCTTTCCTCGTTGAAACCAACCATAAAATCGGTCGTAACTGTTGCCTCTGAAAATGTTGACCTCAGCTTGTTTACAAGAGTCTTATACTCGTCGGCGGTGTAATGCCTGTTCATATTTTTAAGCGTTCTGTCACATCCGCTCTGAAGCGAAATGTGAAACTGAGGACAGAACTTTTCGTATTTTTTCAGTTCTTCAATTATTCCGTCCGTAATATGGTCGGGCTCAAGCGAGCCGAGGCGGACTCTCAGAATGTCGGGGTTATCGTTACAGACCTTAACCGCGTCGGCGATATTAAATTCCTTACCTTTACCGTAGGCTGAAAGATTAATACCGACAAGTACAATCTCCTTTATACCGTTTTCGGCAAGCGCTTTAACCTCGTTTTTTAATTCTTCAAGAGGCTTTGAGCGCACTCTTCCTCGTGCAACGGGGATTATACAGTATGAACAGAAGCGGTCGCACCCGTCCTCAATCTTCACAAAGGCTCTTATTCTTTCATTGAAATTATTGATTGAACACTCTGAAAACGCGTCGCCCTTTTCGTGTTTATCAATATTTACAATTCGGTTTCTGTTTAAATTATAATCGTTGATATATTTAAGAATATCGCCGTCAGCTTTATTTGAAATAACAATATCGGCTTCGGTCAGTTCTTCTGCATCCTCAGGAAAAGCCTGAGGCATACAGCCTGTGAGAACGATAACCGAATCGGGATGATTTCTTTTGAATTTTCTTACGTTCTGTCTCGTTTTCTGGTCGGCGGTAGCAGTAACGGTGCAGGAATTAATTATATAGAAGTCAGCCTCTTCCTTCGGAGAAACTATTTCAAAGCCTGCATTTTTAAGCAGCTCAGCCATATATTCAGTTTCGTATTGATTGACCTTACAGCCAAGCGTATAAAATGCAGCCTTCATAATTCATTCCTTTCCGTTGATTTTGTTATTATATCAAATTAATGACATTTTTACAATAAGTATTGAATAATAATTAGCGGTGATATATATGAAAAGAATTATTTGTTTATTTTTAGTTTCAGTTGTCTTATTATCATTCCCGCTTTCGGTTTTTGCTAATGATAATAATAGCGACGCTAAGCTCGATTTTGTTAAAGCAAAGTCGGCGGTATTAATGAATATTGATACGGGTGATGTGCTTTATGCCGAAAACGAGCTCGAGCATTTATCTCCCGCGTCAGTTACAAAAATTATGACAATTCTGCTTATTCTCGAGGCGCTTGAAAACGGAAAAATCAAACTCGATGATAAGGTTACCGCGTCTGAGGAAGCTGTAACAATGGGCGGGTCTCAGATATGGCTTGAAAAAGGCGAGGTTATGACAGTAAACGAGCTGTTTAAGGCTGTTGTTATAGCGAGCGCTAACGACGCGTGTACCGCTCTTGCGGAATATGTAGGCGGCTCCGTTACAACGTTTGTTGATATGATGAACGAAAGAGCCTTGCAGCTTGGATGTAAAAATACTAATTTTGAAAACTGTAACGGGCTTGACGATACGGTTAAGAACCACTATTCCTGCGCGTATGATTTAGCTCTTATTACCCGCGAGGTAATGAAACATAAGATTATTGAAAAATATACAACCGTCTGGCTCGATTCGCTGAGAGACGGAAAAACTGAGCTTAATAATACAAATAAGCTTTTAAATTCGTATAACGGAATAACGGGGCTTAAAACGGGAACAACATCAAATGCGGGGTTCTGTATTTCCGCTACTGCAAAAAGAGATAATATGAACCTTGTCAGCGTAGTTCTCGGCTCTGAAACGAGCGACGACAGATTCGATACCGCAGCTCAGCTTCTTGACTGGGGCTTTTCAAGCTATAAGATGGTTAAAGCCCAGCCCGATAAAAATAAAATCAAAGAAGTTAAGGTTGTCGGCGGAGATATAAAAAGCGTTAAGCCCGAGATTAAAGATAACCTCAGCTTTGCTATCAATAAATCGGACGAAAAATTTTCATATAATTATAATATTCATAAAAAAGTCAACGCTCCGATTTCAAAGGGCGACAGCCTCGGACATATTGATATAGTAGGGGAGTCGGGTGTAATTAAGAGTATCGAGCTAGTATCTCCCATTGATATTTCAAAAACCTCGCTTAAACACATATTTATGCTTATTATAAATAATATATAATTTAATATTGATTTTTTTGTCGATATGTAGTATAATTCTTGCTATAATTTTATAATATGTACAAATTAAGAGGTTAAATATTATGTTTAAGCTTGAAGACAGATACGTAAAACCGTTTATTAATTCTTCTGATTATTCCGATATGGTTAACAGAGTTATTGCGGCTAATAAAACTCTGCGTAACGGAAACGGGGAAGGAAACACTTATCTTGATTGGGTAAACCTTCCGGAAAACTATGATAGAACCGAATTTGAGGAAATAAAAAAATCCGCTGAATATATTAAGAATAACGCCGACGTATTTATCGTTATAGGTATAGGCGGCTCATATCTCGGCGCAAGAGCGGTAATCGAGGCTTTAAAATCCCCGAATTACAATCTTTTGAAGAAGGATACTCCTCAGATTTACTTTATAGGAAATTCAATCAGCCCCTCTTCGCTTAATGAAATAGTATCGCTTTGCGAGGGCAAGGATATCGCGGTTAACGTAATCTCAAAAAGCGGAACTACAACCGAGCCCGCTATCGCTTTCAGAGTATTCAGAGAGCTTGTTAACAGCCGTTATTCTAAGGAAGAAGCTGCAAAGAGAATTTTCTGTACTACCGATAAAAATAAGGGAACTCTTAAAGAGCTTGCCGATAAAGAGGGATACAAGACCTTCGTTGTACCCGACGGCGTAGGCGGACGTTATTCCGTGCTTACCGCCGTAGGACTTTTACCTATTGCAGTTGCGGGAATTGATATCAGCCTTCTTATGAAGGGCGCTGCCGACGTAATGAAGGAATGCGGCGAGGTAACCGACCCCGAAGAAAGTGATATTTTAAAATACGTTATTTACCGTAATCTTTTCTATAATTACGGAAGAAAGCTCGAATGCTTTGTATCCTACGAGCCCTGTATGGCTTTGTTTAACGAATGGCTCAAACAGCTTTTCGGCGAAAGCGAGGGCAAGGACGGCAAAGGGCTTTTCCCAGTATCTACC
>CAMVRG010000065.1 GCA_947169815.1 uncultured Clostridia bacterium
GTAAAAACATCCTCGTGAATTTTCCCCTCGGGAAATCGAATTTCATTAAAAATTTCTTTTTTACACAGCGTTCCCGTAACGTAGCCGTAACGGTTAAAGCCCGCGCTGCTCAGTTTTTCAAATATTTCATCTCTTGTCAGGACTTCGTTTTTCAGCGGAAACTCAGCGTCTTTAAGATATCCTTTTACGTCGCCGTCGCCGACTCTGAGCCGATTACAGACTGCCATCTCACTTTTGTCCTCAATAATTCTGCCAAGCATTATTTCATACATATCCTTATATATGAAATCGTCGCTGTCAAGAAGTGTGATATAAGCTCCGCTCGAGGCTTCAATTCCTCTGTTTCTCGCGGCTGAGATTCCATTGTTTTCGGTATGAATAACGCGTATCCGCTCGTCCGTCTCAGCGAGCTTATCGCAAAGCTCATACGAGCCGTCGGTTGAGCCGTCGTCAATTATGATTATTTCAAGCTCGCCGTACGACTGAGCCGTTACAGAGCTTACGCACCGCCTGAGGAAAGGCAGCGTATTATATACGGGAATTACAACGCTGATTAACGGCTTATCGTTCATAATCGTTCAGTATATCTATAATTTCATTCTGAGCGAGGGAAGCCTCGGGAATAGGATAGATTACGAAAACGTGGTTCATACCCTCCCACTCGTGATAGTCGAGTTCAGCGCCTGCCGCCTCGCATTTTTCTTTGAATATCCTTGCGTCGATAACAATATTTTCGTGAGTTCCGTAATACACGGTTATAGGCGCAAGGTCGGATAAATCGCCGTAAACGGGGCTGACGCGGAAGTCGTGTACGTCGGTATCGCCCGCCCAGTTTTCACCCGCAATTTTAAGAAAATCATACTGAAGATTCGGGTCAACGCAGTCAATTTCTTCGTCAAACGGCGTATCCATACTTACGTCCGTCCACGGAGAAAGAAGAATCATACGAAGTGGCTGAGGAAGGAGCCTTCTTTTCAGATACTGACAAAACGAGAGCGCGAGACCTCCGCCCGAGGAGTCGCCCATAAATACGATATTCTTACTGTCCGTCTTTTCCGTCAGTCCGCGGTACATCTTTTCAAGAAGCTTAAAGGTATCCTTAAAGGTATAATCGGGCGCCTTTTTGTATACGGGAAAAAGTATCTCGTATTCGGTTTCCTTAGCGACTTTGTCGCAGAACATAAAATGCGGAAGAAGCGGCGGCTCGCAGAAGGCTCCGCCGTGAAGATAAATAATCTTTTTTTCTCTGCCCTTATTGAAGGTAATAATTTCAACTCCGTCAATTACCTCCTTATCCACCTTGCTTTTGTAAAAGTAGGGCGGAATTTTAAAGGGCTTCGAGTTTTTCACTCTGAGGTTTTCAATATATTTTTCGCATTTTTCGGGGTTTGCATACATTCTTTTTCTTCCGCTGCAGCGAATAACAAACGCCGCAAAATTACTCATAAAGCTCATAGTATTACCTCGGTTAAAATATCAGTTTATTATAAAATGACAGCGTACCGTCAGAATTAAAGGCAGTTATTATTCCGCCCTCGCTGCCCGTAACGAGTGTCGGGCAGGAGCAAGTTTTCTTAATTCTTTTCAGCGTGCTTTTATCTGAAAATTCAAAGTTATTGGTCACTATGCAGAAGTCGGGTAAAAGCGTTTTCAGCCACACTTCTGAGGTTGACCCGCTATAACTGTGATGCCCGACCTTTAGTACGTCAACCTTACCGATTTGCGGGGCGAGGCGCTCCTCGTCACCGTTTTCATTATCAATATCCCCTGCAAGGAAAACACGCTTTCCGTAAGCCTCAACGAGAACGCCGAGCGAATTATCGTTTTCGCCTATATCGGTATTTTCTTCATCATACTCGGTGTTAAAAAGAGTTATTTTCATATTCCCGAGCTTAAAGCTGGTCTCATTAATATCCTCAATTATCGGGATGTTTTTATTTTTAAGAGCATTTACCGTTTGTTCATAAACCTCGCGGTTATCCCATTTTTCAACTTCGGAAAGCCGTATTTTTTCTTCCTCATAGCGCTTAAGGTATGCACGTTCAATTACCACGCTGTTGTCAGAAATTACGGTATCGAACCCGCCGAGATGGTCGGAATGGGAATGAGTTCCGAGTATGAAATTAAGGCGCACCTTTCCGCTTTCGTCGGACGCGTGCTTTTTAAGATAGGTGAGGATTTCATCCTCCCAGCCCCTGAAATTGAGCCACTCGAAGCCCCGCGGATTATCGCTATCCTCGGCACAGTCTATTAGCGCAAAATGCCCGTCGCTTTCAAGAAGTATTGCGTCCGAGCAGCCCGTAGGAAGAAAATGAATTATATCCTCAGCGCTGTTTTCACTTGAGTAAGGAGAGAGGTCGGCGTTCCCTCTGAAATATGAATAGTCATAGTTTTTTTTAAACTGTTTTATCTCAACTGTCAAGCTCCATCCTCATTAAAAAAAGCTCCTGCCAGCCCGTAATACGGGATTTAAAGCCCTTCGGATTTCTCCCGTATTCGGTAAAGCCTACGCTTTTATAAAGCGAAACAGCGGCTTTATTATCAGACGCAACGTCAAGCTCAAGCTGAGCGTATCCCGCCTTTTTAGCGCAGTCAATACAGGCGTTCGTAAGCGCTCTTCCGATACCGAGCCCCCAGTATTCCTTATCTATGCTTATACCGAACTCGGCGCGGTGGCGAACCTTATACTTTTCGCCGACTGCCTCAATCCCCGCAAGACCTACCGCCTTGCCGTCAAGCTCGGCAATAATCTCAATCTCGTTTTCACTTTCGGTTTTCTTTTTAAGATACTCGGCTTCCTCGTCGGGCGTAAAGGAGTTTTCCTCGGGATAGGAAAGAAGAAAATCAGTCTGAGCGTGCGTTAAGTTGAATATATCGTATGCCGCCTTGCCGTCTTTTTCGGTTCCGTTTCTCAGTATACACTCTCTTCCGTCCTTAAGCCTTATTTTTTCATAATAGCGCATAATTTATCCTCTTTAAAAATTTTACAGTATTCATTATATCATAATAAAAAGTAACAGGCAATACGCCCGTTACTTTTAAATAATCAAATCGGGATAACAGTACTTTTTTATTCCGAGAAAAAACACCGTAAGACCTATGAGAATAAAGACGTGGAACACCGCGTGAATGTAGCGTTTTCTTTTTCCGACTCCGTACAAAGCGACTCCCGTCAGCAAAAGCAAACCGCCTGACAGTAAGTGGGCAAAAGCGTCGCGCGGCAGTATTTTAAACGTTTTGGCGCCGGCGATTGCGCAGGCAAAAGAGATTCCGATATAAAGCCCCATCTGTATTCCTCTCGTTTTCCCGAACGAAAAAAAGGTAAGGAACAATCCGCCGAACGCACCGACCCACGCAAACAAAGCCATAAAAAATGCTGCGGTCTTCCCTGCCGTTTCCGCAACAGTCGGAACGCAACCCGTAGCCGTTCCCGCAACGGCGAAGAATATCATACAGTGGTCAAGCAGGCGCAGAAATTTTTTTCTCTCGGGCTTCCTTTCAGCATGATATAAAACGGATGTAAGGAACATAACGGTAGTTCCGAACAAATAAAGAGAAGCGCAGATAATACGGATTACGTCGCCGCGCAGAACTGACGGAATAAGACAAAACGCAAGAATACAGCCGCTCAGAAGCAGCCCTGCAGCATGTGTAACAGTATGGAGGATTTCCTCTTTTTTCGTATAATCAACGAGTGAAATTGTTTCCCACGGTTTCATAATTCGCCTTTCCTGAGTATTTAGACCTGTCAGCGTATGTTCTGATGCTATTATTCTAACATAAAAGGAATGTTCAGGCAAGACGGCTTTTTCAATGATTACGCAAACAGATAAACACTATTTGCAAATTGTATAATTATTTGGTATACTGTATGTGTCGGAATTTTATTATTCCGTCAAATAATTAAGAAAGGCTCTGATGCTATGACAAAAAAGGCAAAAGTAATTATCTGCGTATTAGTTGCGTTAGTTGTTGCGCTTTCGGGCGCGCTCGCTTACGTACATACCGATTCTCAGAATAAGGTTAAAGCCGCAAATGCAAAATATGAGGAAGTAATCAAAAACTACAAGCTTTATAAAAATATCATCTCGCAGGACGAGGTTGAAAAAACTCTGTTCGGTCAGCCGATTTCAAAGGAAAGAAACGGCGAATACCGTATAGGTATTAAAACGGCTACCGACGGCGACTATCACGCCGAGCTTACTATCTATCAGGCTAAAAATGAAAAATATGAAAAAGTATTTTCGTGCGAGGCTCTCGTAGGTAAGAACGGCCCGGGAAAGCAGTCCGAGGGCGATACAAAAACTCCGCTCGGAACCTGGGAAATCGGCCAGGCTTACGGAATTAAAGACAATCCGGGAAGCCTTTTACCCTATACTAAGGTAACAGACGATATGTACTGGTGCGCAACGGGCTCAAACGGTAAGAAGTATAATACTCTTCTCTATAAGAGTCAGGACCCCGATAACGATTATTCCGAAGATGAGCATCTTATGGATTATCCTATAAGATACGCTTATTTCCTCGACCTCGGATATAATAAGGCGGGAGCGCCTTATGCAGGCAATGCTATTTTCCTTCACTGCTGGAAAGAGCCCGATTATCCCACGGGCGGCTGCGTAGCGGTTTCCGAGGAAAGTATGGTTACAATTCTCAAAACCGTTACACCGGGAACAACAGTTACGATTTATTAATAATACCAACAAAAGCCTTCGGTTAATTCCGAAGGCTTTTCCTTTTCACGCATATCATATGAAATCATATTGAATAAATAACGCATACCGCAAGGGTATCCGTTATTTATTGTAGCTGGCGGCCGGACTCTCTTCTCAACTATCGAAAGGTCCACCGGACCTTTCTCCCAAATTTACCCAGCAACAAACTGCACGGTAAATTTGGAGTTCGTTTCTCGTCCGGTTTCATATTGAAAGTAAAACAGACACCGCGAGGGTGTCTGTTTTACTTTGGAGCTGGTGGCCGGACTCGAACCGGCGACCTCGGGTTGTAGTTAAGGGTGCATTAATTAATTATTTATCCACGGACAATTTCGGTTTGTCGATTCGCGATGATTATAATTTTTCGCCCGATTACCAATTCCGAATTAAAACAGCCCTGTTTTTTCAACGCTCTTTTCAAAGAAGCGAATCGGCTTTTTAACAAGGAATTTTACGCCGAGGCCGATTATAAGACCGACTCCGATATAAGTAGAAAGCTTCAGCAAATCAATCCAGTAATCGTTTGCATAGGTACCGCATACACATTCGCGCATAGCGTTGATTACAAAGGTGAAGGGCATATAGGGGTTGAGCACCCTGAAGAAATTCGGCGTTACATCAATCGGGAAGGTTCCGCCCGAGCCGCCTATCTGAATAACAAGGAAGATAATACCTATCGACTTTCCTATATCGCCGAAGGTAAAACCGAGCGAATATACGAACACGGTAAACGCAACCGCCGCCACAACGCCCGCCAAAATGAATTTGAACGGGTGGTAGCACTGTATTTTGAGGAAATACAAATCGCCGAGACAGATGATGAGCGCCTGAGTTACCGAGAAGCTAAGGAAGGTGAGCATTCTGCCGAAGTAGCTCTGATAAATCCTTACATTGCCGATTTCCTTTTTCTTTTTTATCTTCGTTTTTACTACCGCGATAAGCACCATTGCGCCTACCCATATAGCCAGCGTGCTGTAAAACGGCGCCATAGCCGAGCCATAGTTTTCTATTCCGTAAACCTTATCGGTTTTAACCGTTACGGGGCAGGCAAGGAAGGCGCCAAGCTCGTCGGTATGCTTGCCCGATAGGTTCTTTACCGTATTTAAAATTTCGCTGTCGCCAAGCCCTTCAAGCTTCTTTGAAAGGGAATCAATCTGCTTTTTGATGTTTGATAAAAGCGTGTCGATTGTTGAGATAAGCTCTTCGCCGCTTTTAACCGAGGCGCCTACTGTATCCGCCGCGGCTTCAAGCGCAGGCAGGTCGCCGTTGAGGTTGGATACGAGGTCGCCCGTTACGGCAAGCAGGTCAATAAGCGAGGAAAGATTTTCGTCAATCACGGGCTTTACCTTAGTTTTGTAATCGCTGCTTACCGTCGTGATATCGCCCGAAAGTGAATTGATTTTACTGATTATGTTATTGATTTCGGCTTTTGTGCTGCCGTCTGACGCCTTTGAGAGAAGCGTAAGAATCCTGTCTGCTCTTGCGATTCTGTCATCAAGCCTTGATATAAGCGTGTTCATCGCGGGCAGGTCTGAGGGCAAGAACTCCTTTACCGTTTCAAGCGTTTCGCGGATTGCCTCAAGCTGAGCCTTTACCTTGAGCAGCTTTTCAGTGGCTTCGGCTATAGGCTTTTGCGCCTTATCCGAAGCGCTGCTTATTTTACCTATTTCCTTTGACGCCTCGCTAAGACCGCCGGTGACGTCATTAAGCGCCACGTCAACATACGAGGTAATGCCGTTTATACTGCCCTGAAGCAGCGTAGTCATGTCCGTGCCTCTGTCGATAAGCTTGTTGCTCTTTTCAAGCACAGCCTTAAAATCGTCGTCACTGAGGGCCTCGCCCAGCGTCTGAGATAGGGTTAAAATATTGCCGAAGCTGTCAACGGATTTCTGTACAGTGTTGACTGTTTCACTTGCAGTTGCAAGCTTTTCCTGCAAATCGCCGAAGGTGTCAACAACGCCGCTTTCGGTTGCGTCGGCCATAACGTTTATTAGCGAGCTTACAACGTTGATTACAGTAGTTACAAAGGATTCGTTAACCTCCTGCTGAACGGTCTGAACGACCTTGTCGGTGATTTTTGTTGCAATCGCGTTTTTCTTTTCGTTGGCGTAATAGGTGATTGAGGGCTGCTTGAAATCGTTGGATACAATGCTCGTCAGAGATTTGGAAAAGCCCGACGGAATCTCAATTCCCGCGTAGTATTTTCCCGCTTCAATGCCCTTTGTTGCCTCCTGTTTTGAAACGAACTGCCAGTCGATAAGGTCGTTTGCTTCAAGGTTTGTCTTTATCTCCTGACCGACGTTGATTTCTATATCTCTGAATTTATAGCCCTCGTCCTCAATAACAACGGCAACCTGCATGTTGCCCGTTGAGCCGTAGGGGTCCCAGTTTGCGAAGATGTTGAACCACGCGTAAAGCGACGGAATAACCGCAAGGCCCACTGCAAGAATGATTGCCATTGAGTTTGTAAATATGCTTTTTAAATCACGGTTGAATATTTTAAATATATTTTTCATTTTTAATCCTCCTCGTCCTCGTCCTCTTCGTCGTCCTCGCTCTCGCCGTCGATGTCCTCAATAAAGATATCGTATTCGCCGAACTCTATTTCCTCGTCGTTTTCAAGATAGGGGATTACCTTTGATTCAATAAGATATTTTGAATAATCGGCAATAACGGACAGCGCAACGTTTATGAATATAAGTATTATCCACGCCTGCAGCCACTGTATTTCGTGCCCCGTGCGGTGGCTGACGTAAATGCCGATAAGCGTAAAGAGAATGAAGATTGCTGTAATTACAATTTTCGTTATCTTAAGAATCCGTTTGCCTTTATTAAAATTAAAAATGATTTTATCCCGCAGAAAGCGGTATTTTATCGCCATGCGCTCATCGTCGCTGAGCGCCATTTTCTTTTTCTCGCTCATTTTTAACCCCTCAGTATTTTTTTATAATTATACATAATATCACGATATCCCGCCATTTACAAGACAAAAAAATAAAAAAAGCCGAAAACTGATCCGCCGCTTTTCATAAAACAATGAATATGTTCACCTATTCCGTTGCGGGAACAAAGCTCAGGATTGCAAGAATTATTCTATCCTTAAAAACTGTTTCCGTATTTCTGGAGCTGGTGACCGGACTCTCGTCCAAACACATTCCGTGTTCGGCGCAAAATGCAGTGGCTTTTGCGAATGAACACTTCATATGTTTCTCCTCTCCCCATAAAGCCAAAGGCTTTACGGGGACCCCCGTTATCGGTTCTCGTCCGGCATCATATTGAAAGTAAAACAGACACCGCGAGGGTGTCTGTTTTACTTTGGAGCTGGTGGCCGGACTCGAACCGGCGACCTCGGGTTGTAGCTAGGGTTGTAATAATATCTCCCTATTTTAGACTCTTTAATTTATGATGTAATTTGCTAAAAGCCAGCACTAATAAAACAGAAACAGGAGCCAGCAATATGTAAACAATATAATGGGGTAAAAGCGAACTTCCAAAATAGCCCAATAAAACTGTGGCAGGGTTTTGCATTGACAAAATACCAAGTAATAAATAAATGATACCAATAGTATAATCCTCCGCATTCGGAATCAAGAAAAACAACAGATAGAGCAATCCCGCAACAACTCCTGCTGCCGCGCTTACGCCCCATTCAAACCCGATAGCAATTTTGAGGGACTTCTTTTTCTCTTTAAGCTTTGGATAAACATATACGCCTATTATCCAATATGCAATGCAAAAGAAAAGAGTGCCAGCAATTCTATCTCCCCACATCAAATAATCATGCACTTCAATATTTTCAGTATGTCTGTTTATTAGATAATAGATACCGGAGCAAATGCCTTCAGGCTGACCGGGAATATACAAATAACAAAGACCATAAATAATAACAGGTATCTTTAACAGCATTAATGCATAACATAATGCCAAATCAGAGTATTCTGTGTATTTGTTTTTCCGGAACATAAATGCCATCTCCTTTCAACTATTACATACTATAATTCAAAAGAATAGTCAACTATTGTCGATTAAAGTTTATACATAATTAAGAATCCCACAGCAGAAAAATCTGCTGTGGGATTTTTGGAGCTGGTGGCCGGACTCGAACCGGCGACCTGCGCATTACGAAACTGCGCCGGAAAGGTTAAAATAGTTATATATAGCGGTTTTTAGCCGTTTTTATTATCCTTCTTGGTGCTCAATTATTCACTTGGCGCTCTCTTTTGCTACGGCTTTCCTTTCATAAATGGTCAATAAATGGTCATTAATAATTATTTCTTGTGGTGAAAAACGACCAAATATGAACCATCGCCTTTTGTCATCAAAGCAGTTACAGACGATTCGGTTTCATGGGCTTCTCCAAACACGGCAAAGCCCTGTGCTTCAAAGTATGAAACACCCTCATCAAAATTATCAACATTTGCTCGCATACCCAAGAACCCGTCATTAAAAGAGTCTGCCGGGAAATGCGAACACACAAGGTCAACGCGCCTTTTATTCTCGTTTTCTAAAACCACATAATCCAGATATTCAATCTGCGGCTTATGTTTAACTGAAAATCCTAAATCATCGGTAAAACGTTTTGTTTCTGCTTCAATATCTTCAGCGTAAAAAATCGGATAATAATCAGATACTCTCATAAATTAAACCTTACTTTCTCTGTTCACTTTATTATTACACGCATAATAACTACCTATATAGTACCATACTTAAAACGATAAAACAAGGATACGCGCGGCTTCATCTCAAAATCTTTACACAGAACTATAAAAAGGCGTTTTTTGAGAACGACGGTTGTACTTGTAATTCCGGTATACATATGATATAATTCTTATTATTACAGCGAGGAAATATATCTGAGCAATACTTTTGAAAAAGCCGTTGCCTTTGCGCTGAGAGTGCATGAGGGGCAACTGATAAAAGACGGCGGCGTGTATATACTTCACCCGCTTGAGGTTGCAGCAATAGTCGGCACGATGACTAACGATTTGGAAATCCTTTCCGCCGCAGTGCTGCACGACACAGTTGAGGATACGCCCGTTACGGCGCAGGATATCCTTGACAACTTCGGCGAAAGAGTTGCCGAACTCGTGGCGCACGAAACCGAGAACAAGCGCCCCTAACAGAAAGCGAGCGACACATGAAAAATCCGTAAGGAAGAAAGCCTTGCCGTTCTTAAAGACGCAGGCATTGAATCAAAAATGCTCTGGATTGGCGATAAGCTTTCCAACGTACGCTCCCTTTCAAGGGATTTTGATAAAATCGGCGTTTCGGTTTTTGACCGCTTTAACGAGAAGGACCCGAAAGAGCAATAATGGTATCAATCAACGGTTTTGGAATACACCAAGGAACTGAGCTGTGAACCCGCATATATTGAATAT